>JANNYL010000082.1:0-2582 GCA_031410075.1 Flavobacteriales bacterium | reverse complement strand
GATGGCCCATTACACCACCACCACCGAACTGGTGGAAGGTGGACAGTTGCTGCTGCTGAACATCGGGGGCAAGGTGCGGATGAATGCCCGCGTTCTCCTCGAAGGGCCATACCCCGCGGACACCGGCACCATGGGCGATGCCCTCCGCGCGAACGGCCTGTTGCCGTTGACCCAACCATACACGGCATTGGGCTACACCTTCACCGCTGGTGATACGGGCGTAACAACAGCTCCGGTGCTGGCGATCGCGGATGCCAACAACGCCATCGTCGATTGGGTGATCGTGGAACTGCGCAGCGCTGCGAACAGCGCACAAATAATATGCAGCCGCAGCGCCTTGCTGCAACGCGACTGCGACATCGTGGGGCTCGATGGTATCAGCACGCTTTCGCTCGCGGTGCCCGAAGCGTCCTACTACGTGGCCATCCGCCATCGCGACCACTTGGGTGTGATGACGGCCAGCCCCGTTCCGCTCTCGATCGCACCGGCGTCCATCGCGATCTCTTCGCCGGCTGCCGCTACCTATGGCACAGCGGCCCGAAAAAGCATCACGGGCACCTTCCCCGCAGAAGTGCTCTGGGCGGGCGATGTGACGTTCAACGGCGAGATCAAGTACACCGGCATCGGTAACGACCGCGACCCCATTCTGATCGCTGTAGGCAGCACCACTCCGAACAACGTGACCAGCGGCTACTTCAAGGAAGACGTGAACATGGACGGGCAGGTGAAGTACACCGGTAACGGTAACGACCGAGATCCGATCCTCGTGAACGTGGGGAGCACCACGCCGAACAACGTGCGGACACAACAATTGCCTTGATGACTCGCCCTCTCTAGCTTGACCCGGTAGGAGAGGGGCAGTGGGTGAGGTGTGAACGTGGGGAGCACCACCGCGGGTCAAAGCCCGGGGCAGGCGCCGAACAACGTGCGGGTCGCAGTTGCCGTAGCGGATAAGAGCAAGCCCTTGGGCTGCGCAGGGTCCGCACTATGGGAGGCAGAAGTGGCGGCGGTTTCCTTTGCCACTTCCATGGAGATCGGAACCAATACGGGCTAATAACCTTCGTTCAATTTTCCAGCGAGGAAATATCCACTATTTTGGCTTCTCGAACCACCAAGCGACCGCACCCCATGACCCACACTACCGGCCTTCTTCGCCATGCATGTGTTGCCCTCAGCGCACTTCTTGGCGTGTATAGCACGCAGGCCAACAACATCCAGATCGCGAACTCCGCCCTTGTCGGCAACACCAGCACCAGCATACAGGTGCAGTTCGACCTGAGCTGGGAGAACAGTTGGCGCGGTGGTGCAGTAACCAATTGGGACGCCGCGTGGGTATTCGTGAAATACCGCACCAGCCTCACGGGGCCGTGGCTGCATGCCAACCTGACCAACACGGGCCATGTGGCCGCAGCGGGCAGCCAGATCGACTTGGGGCTGCTTACCCCCGGCGCTACCTACAACGCCAGCACCAACCCGGTGGTGGGCGTATTCGTGAACCGCAATGCCGCTGGCACAGGCAATTTGAGCCTGCCCGGCACCCAACTGCAATGGAACTTCGCGGCGCTGGGGCTGAACTATGCGGACATCGTCCAGGTGCAGGTGTACGCCATTGAAATGGTATACGTGCCACAGGGGGCATTCGCGGCGGGCAGCGGCGGCACGGAAAACGCACCTTTCACACTCACCACGATCAATACCACCAACGCGGCAGCGGGACCCAGCGGCACCGGCAGCTTGGGCGGGCAGGCCGGTGGCTACCCAACGGGGCAAACGGCACCCAACAGCGCCGCCTGGCCTAACGGCTTCAGCGCCTTTTATTGCATGAAGTACGAGGTAACCCAGCAGGGCTATGTGGACTTCTTGAACACGTTGACCTACACCCAGCAAGTGACGCGCACGGCCAACGTGCCCACCAGTGTGGCGGGCACCGGTGCCATGTTCGTAGGCCCCACCAGCAACCGCAGCGGCATCGACATCCAAACCCCCGGTGTGGCCAGCACCACCCCCGCCCTGTATGCCTGTAACCTCAACGGCAATGGTGCCTACGGCGAAGTCACCGACGGGCAGGACGTCGCCTGCGGCTTCTTGAATTGGGGCGACCTGACGGCCTACCTGGACTGGAGTGGTCTGCGGCCCATGACAGAGTTGGAGTTCGAGAAAGCCTGCCGGGGCACGATCGCTCCGGTGGCCAACGAATACCCTTGGGGCACCACCGGTGTCGCCGCCAGCGTCTACACCTTGGCCAATACCGGTTCCGCCAGCGAGGGCATTGCTACGAACTATAGCACTACGCTGGGCAATGCGAGCTACAGCAACACGGACGGCGTTCTCGATGGCCCAGTGCGTGTGGGCAGTTTCGCAGCCAACGGCAGCAACAGCGGCCGCGTAACGTCCGGTGCCAGCTACTACGGGATAATGGAGCTGGGGGGCAATTTGTGGGAGCGTCCCGTTACCATTGGCAATGTGAATGGCGGTGCCTTTACCGGAGTGCATGGCAACGGGACTCTGGCTGCAACCGGTAATCCGGACGGGGCCACTTGGCCGTTGCCCACCACGGCTGACGGCGCTGGCTTGCGGGGCGG
>JANNYL010000081.1:0-1375 GCA_031410075.1 Flavobacteriales bacterium | reverse complement strand
GAACAATAGGGCCTCCGTACATCTCCCGCGAATAAAGCGTGCGCCCTTGATCATCATAAATACTCTCCTGCGCTATGGCCCAGCCAGAGATGGCGAACAACGATAGGAGAAGTGCTGACCTGAACACAGTGTGAACTCTTGGGAACTGATGTACAGGTCCAAAGCTACATCCGTCAAACGATAGATCGCGCATCTTTAGCACCTTCGAGTTCAGGAATATTACTGGCCGACCTCACGGAACCACGAATGGACACAGCAAGCGTAACCTATATCGGCGAACTTCGAAATGAAGCGGTGCATGTGCGCAGCGGTACGATGATCGCTACGGATGCCCCAGTGGACAACCACGGCAAGGGCGAAGCCTTCAGCCCAACGGATCTGCTGTGTGTATCGCTCTGCACGTGTATTCTTACCACAATGGCCTTAAGCGCCAAGGCAAAGGGAATACCGTTCACTTCGGCCACAGCCCGAGTGGTGAAGCACATGGCCGCTGAACCACGGAGAGTGGCTCGAATTGAAGTACATATCGAGTTGGATGGAAGCCGGTTGGAAAGCAAGGACCGCGCGATCTTGGAACGAATTGCACATACTTGCCCGGTGGCCAGGAGCCTGCATCCGGATGTTCTACAAGAAAACTTCTTCAGCTATACCTGACATGCGCCATCAAATACGAAAGCCCCGAATATTTCGGGGCTTCGAGTGGATAACAAGGAATTCAGTTCAGGCCGGCTTAACGGCGGCGGGCTTTTCCGCCTTACTGTATGCTGGACAGGATTTCGCTGAATGACATGAGCTGAACAGTAGTACAGCCAATGCCAACAAGGCTAAAAGGTTGATCGGCTTTTTCATGATCGGTCCGTTCGAGGTAACTGAGGTATACGCGTTCAATACGAATGCACAGGACAAAAGTAACGGCTCATACGGCCAGTGCTTTCAAAATGTTTCAACCATCCGATCGTCGATCTTTCGCTTCCATGACTTCCTCCGTTGACCAAACTAACGCTGCCATTCGACCAAATATTGGTGTGGGTTGGTACGAGCATCTCAAAAGTGAGTTCTCAGCACCTTACTTCTCGGAGTTGAAGACCTATCTGGTGCAGGAGCGCGCCGCACATTCCGTTTTCCCCAAGGGTTCGAACATATTCAACGCGTTCAACCGAACAGGGTTTGATGCGGTGCGCGTTGTGATCCTGGGGCAAGACCCCTATCACGGACCGGGTCAGGCACATGGCCTTTGTTTCAGCGTTCCGGTCGGTGTGCCTGCTCCACCTTCCTTATTGAACATCTTCAAAGAGATAGAACGCGACCTGGGGATCCCAAGGCCCCAGAACGGGGACCTTAGTTCGTGGGCTGATCAAGGCGTGCTGCTCTTGAA
>JANNYL010000080.1:0-5495 GCA_031410075.1 Flavobacteriales bacterium | reverse complement strand
TCCAGTTGAGCGTTTCGGGTGCTTCCGGTAGTTACACATGGTACGGTCCTACGGGTATTCTACCGTTCAACACGGCTAGCATATCAGTTCAGGATGCGGGTACCTATTTCTGTGTGGTAGCCACTGCGGAGGGTTGCGAATTCGCAACAGCCCTGCGCACCGTGGTGTTGTACGGAACACCGTACGCTGACGTGTTCCCACAACCGGTTCTTTGCGAAGGTGGAAGCGTACTGGTCCAAGTGCAGCCTGCCGAGAACGCACAGTACACATGGGACGCACCGCTCAGTGGGAACTCATCCTCCCAGATCATCACTGCACCAGGTACGTATAGTTGCTCGGTGACCCATTGTGCGCAAACCACCACGCTCTCCTTCACGATCACACTAAGCACGGTGAGCGCGAGCATCGTGGATGAAGGACCCTTTACCATCTGCCCTTCGGACAGTGTATTGCTGCAAGCCGCTCCTGGACTGGTCGCGTACGTGTGGCAACCAGGTGATCTGATCGGCCAGAACGTATACGCCAATGACGAAGCGAACTACCTGCTCATTGGATTCGATCAGTACGGGTGCACCGACACAGCACGATCCGCGAACGTGATCGTGTACGATTTCGCACAACCCTTGCAGGCTGCGATCGACACGGTTTGTAGTGGCGAAGTAAGCGTGGGTGTGGCTACGGGCACCGGCACATTTGCTTGGTATGCCGATGCACAAGCGCAGCAACTCATTGGCACAGGTCCCTCTGTTAACCTAGGTCCTTATTCGGCAAGCACAACGGTGTATGTCACACAGACCGATCTGCAATGTATTAGTGCGATCATACCAGTACAAGCAGTTGTGATCCCGAACGGTCAGCCTTTGGTCGTCACCGGTGATACGATCGTGTGCATTGGAACCACTCTGCTGCTTACTGCTTCACCGGGTGCGGATTTCGAATGGACCACACCGCTCGGTCCGTTCAGTGGAGCAACGGTGAACCTGGCTTCCGTCGGTGCGAACGCAGCCGGCACATGGAGTGTTTCATCATTGCAAAGCGGTTGTACTACAGGTTCTGGATCGGTAGATGTGCTTGTTGATATTCCGGAAGTTTCTATTGTAGATGAAGGACCGTTCACACTTTGCGCAGGCGAAAGCGCAATACTGCAAGCATCTGCTGGAATGGTGACGTACGTGTGGACCCCCGGTGCACTTCAAGGGCAGTTCGTGAGCACCAGCACCGCAGGTAACTACATGGTGATCGGAACCGATGCGTTCGGCTGCAACGATACGGCTGGCACCGCTATCGTCTCCGCGTTCGAATTCACCTCTCCGTTGACGGCGCAAGCTCCGGTTGTATGTGCGGGTTCGGATGTGGATGCAACAGCGAACGGATCGGGAACGATCAATTGGTATTCCGATGCATCGCTTTCACAGATCCTGGCAACCGGTGGAAGCTTCACGATCCCTGAGGTTTTGAACAATACGATCGTATACCTCACACAATTCGAAGAGCCCTGCACAAGCGCCCCATTGGCTTTGGCCATCAACGTTGATCCGATCCCTCCTGCACCTGTGATAGTCGGGGATACGTTGTTATGCACTGGTGAAGCATTGTTGCTCGTTGTGCCCTCGCTGTTCCCTGCGCAATGGACAACACCAGCAGGCATCATCAATTTTGGTTTCGTGAACATTCTCTTCGCCTCACCACAGCAGAGTGGTGAGTATGCCGTCTATTATGCTCAAGCGGGGTGTGCTGGCGACACAAGCAGGGTAGCGGTGTTGGTGAGCGATCCGCCAATTGCCTATAGCGGCCCGGATCAATTGATCTGCGTTGGTAGTTCGATCGAGCTTATTGCACCTGAAGGTCAGTCCTGGCTTTGGAGCACAGGTAGTGAACAACGATCCATCAACGTGGGGGAGGGAGGTACGTATTGGGTGCAGGTCGCGAATGAGGCTGGTTGCGTGGGCAGTGATACCGTGATCGTAACGCAAGGCGAATGTGAGGTCAGCATACCTAATTTCATCAGTCCCAACGCCGATGGGGTTCACGATGTGATCACATTGACCAGCCCTTCTGATGAGCCCTTGTCTTTGGAGATCATGAACCGCTGGGGCCAGTTGGTCTTTACGCGCAGTGCGCGAGTGGTACAGTGGGATGGTTACACCGGGTTTAGTGCCGAACTGGTTCCAGAAGGCGTCTATTACTACGTGGTGCATGCCGTACTGCCCGGCGGTGTCCCATATGATCGGACAGGATACCTGCATGTGTTCAGATGAAGTTGTTGAAGGTCACAGTTGGAATTCTCGCTGTGCTCGGGTCGACCGCGGCTAGCGCCCAATACTGGGTAACTGAATGCGGTGGTGCGGGCCTGGAACGCGTGGTGGATGTGAAGACCGATGCATCGAACAACGTTTACGCGATCGGTGATTTCAGTGCTGGAGCCGCTCTAGGCGGACAGGGGCTCGTTTCCCAAGGATTTGGCGATGTGTTCGTGACGAAGTTTGATGCCGCCGGTAACGTATTATGGGTTAGGCGTGCCGGTGGCCCGGGCTTGGATCTGGGAGCGAAAGTGAGCCTTGGATCGGATGGTAGCGTCGTGGTTTGTGGTGAATTCAACGGAACGGCTGATCTCTTCGGAACAACGATCGCTGCGAACGCCGGCAGTACGGATCTCTTCGTTGCGAGATTGAACGGGATTGATGGCAGTACAGTATGGGTGCGCACCGGGGGGGGCGCCTCCAGCGATCGCGCCACAGGTGTAGCAGTGGCCGATGATGGTCGCGTTTTGGTGACCGGTGAGTTCCGCGGAACGGGCGTGTTCGATGCGGGCAACTTCAACAGTGCGGGAAATTCGGCTGACGTGTTCGTGATGAGTTACACTGCCACCGGGGTCGCTGAATGGTTCAAGCAAGGCTTAGCAGCTGCCGATGATCAGGCAACGGATGTTGTGGTGGATGCGATGGGCAACGCATACGCTTGCGGCCAATTCAGTGGCGATATCACCTTTGACCTGTCCCATACCAACGGCTCGCTCAACCAAGGATTTGTTGTGAAGTTCGACGCCGCCGGAGCCGAGCAATGGTTCCGCAAAGTGGGTGGAGCCATTCTGCAACGCATGGCGGACATGCAGATCGCTGAGATCGGTGATCTTGTTCTGTGTGGTGACGTCCAAGGAACGCTGAACATATACGATACCTCGCCCGATGCCATCGCGAGCACACAACCCAATGCCTACTTCCTGTTGCGACTCGGCGCTGACGGCGAATACCAAGCGGGTGTTGCCATCGGTTCCACCAACAATGTGGGTGTTAATGCACTGGACGCGCGGGGTGGAACGATCGCTGTTTACGGTGATTTCCAGTGCCAGTTCGATGCACTCACTGCGCACTATGGTGCCACCGGCTTGTTCATCGCCAATGGCACGCGCGATCTCTTCATCGCCAAACACTTGACCAGTACACTGGCCCTGAGTGCAGCGCAGCAGTTCGGTGGGCACCAGGACAAAGCCGCAGGTGGTCTGTGCTCGTTGACCAATGGCGAATTGCTTTTTAGCGGAGCCTTTGAAGAGATGCTGATCTTTCCCTCGAACGATCCGAACTGGAACACACAAACACCGTGCGATCCCAGTGGATTGATCGTGAACAACGGTCCATATTGTGGCGATGCGTATTACAACAGCTATGAGACGGTAGAAAGCGAAGGTCTTACAGATGGCTTCATTGCGCGCGGTTATGTGCCTGGCCGCCAACCTTATGACAATTGGTACCGAGAAGGCAATACCTGTGATCGATCACCGGTGGAACTCGCGATCAGGCAATATGGCCAGCCTTCCAGCAACAGTGCAACCGAATGCGGCAGTATGATCCTTGAATGGGAGCGCAATGTGGCGCGGTACCTCTTGCCAACTGGTTGCGGATCCGAGCGCACGCCATCATGGGATATCACAGTACTCTGGTCCAATGGTTCCGTGGACGATAGTACGGAGGTCTTTAGTACGGGTTGGTACTGGGTTTCGCAAACATCCAGCAACGGTTGTTACACGCAGGTGGATTCCTTCTACGTCACGATCCTTGATGTGCCAACAGCTTATATTCTGATGGAAGGCAACGCTGATCCAATACCACCGCCAGAGCCGCCTGCCTATTGCTACGCGCGGGCTGATTGCGTTCCCCTGTGGCTCTACGCGATCAACATCCCACTGGGCGCAACAGCCCAGTGGACCTACAACGGAGCACCGCAGCCCGGAGTGAATATTCAAATGACCGCCAGCGGCGAGTATGCTCTCACTGTTACCGGTGCGAACGGGTGTGTTTCCGTGAATAGAATGTGCTTCACACTCTTGCAAGCGGTCGATCTACCGAACATCACGAATGTGACCATGCAGTACACCTACCAAGGTGTGCCTCTGGATGTGCAAGACACGATCCCTTTTTGTGGTGGCCTATGTATGCAAGGGTTGATGGTACCAACCTGGTATGTCGACGGGCAACCCACCGCGTTCGCATCCCCATTCTATGTCGTTTACAGCACGGCATATGGCTGCGGCCAGAACCAGAATTTTGCGAACGAACCCATTTATTGGAGCCAGTTGGTGAATGGCCAAGGCTGGTATCCACTCAACACCCATGTAGTGATGTATGTGGAAGGCTGCACGCAAGACTCCCTCGTGTGGGATTTTCCGGACAGCGTGTACATCGTGCCGATCACACCACCCACGATCCCAGAGCCCGACACTGTGTTCATCTGCCCCGGTGACACGGTGGCCTTATTGCTGAATTGCCCCGATTGCCAGCAAGTCGAGTGGAATGGACAGAACGTGATAGCCGTCTCTGCGGAAGGAGACACGGCATGGGTGAATGAACCTGGGATCTACGCTGCGATCGCCACCAACACGCAATTCGGATTCCAATGTGTGGGGGTGCAGTATTATCCGATCGTATTGGCAAGCCCACCACTGCTGATCATGCAACCGGGCAATGGTATCGTGTGCACAGGAGATAGTGTGCTCATCTACACCCCGTCCAGCGCTGCTGAATACGAGTGGTTCGGCCCAAGCGGTCCATTGAACTTGGACAATGATTCGGTGCTCGTGAGTGAAGTGGGTAACTACTACCTCACCATTTACACGATCACCGGTTGTTCCTTGGCAAATGGCCCGGCCACGGTAGGGCAATTCGGTTCACCGCTCATCGCGGTTTTTCCTGACAACGAGATCTGTCCTAACCAAGTGTGCGCGTTGCAGGTGCAGGGCGGGGCGCTCGGGAATGTGGTTTGGAACGCACCATTATCGGGTGGAAACTTTACACAAACGGTTGATACCAGCGGTGTGTACAGCTGCACCGTGGTTTCTTGCGGAACGGAGTACGTGTTGAGTATTCCTGTGTTCCAAGGACACCCCAATGCCACGATCGACATAGGCCCTTTCAGTGTGTGTGGTGGTAGTACAGTAATACTCGACGGGCCTTCCGGGGATTACACGTACCTCTGGACACCCAGCAACGCCAGCACTGAGG
>JANNYL010000079.1:0-3610 GCA_031410075.1 Flavobacteriales bacterium | reverse complement strand
ACACAGGTCAAACCTCAACTTGTAAACCCAACACAGGACTTAGTCCTTTAACCCGTCAACTTTTTTCAGGACGAGACAGCCGGCTACAAACCCAGAAAGCCCTTCCGCCTCTGGCGGCCTCAATACCGAATGCACCAAGAGCCCTAGCCTTCGCCGCCCTTAGCCCAAGCTCCTGGACAGCACAGCGGTGTAGCTGGAACCAAAACCACGATCGATCAGCAACACTTGCGATCTGTGCGGGAAGAAGATCAAGCTGTGCGGGAAGAAGATCAAGTTGATCAACATGAAGATCATGCTGTGCGGGAAGAAGATCAAGTTGATCAACTTGAAGATCATGCTGTGCAGGAAAAAGTTCAGGTCGATCAACATGAAGATCATGCTGTGCAGGAAAAAGATCTGGTTGATCAACATGAAGATCATGCTGTGCAGGAAAAAGTTCAAGTCGATCAACATGAAGATCATGCTGTGCAGGAAAAAGATCTGGTTGAACAACATGAAGATCATGCTGTGCAGGAAAAAGATCTGGTTGATCAACATGAAGATCATGTTGATCAACTCGGAAGTCGAGTTCCCAAGCTTCAAGTACCTGGATGCGATAACTGGTTACAAAAGGCCCAACGGCCCATCCCTTCGGCGCACGTGGCGTGCCCCAAGGGCTGCGAATTAATCTACATTAATTCATGCCTTCCGCGCTGGTGGCGGAAACCCGTATAGTGGAGTGCGCCCCGTAACAAGGGCAAAACCACAAAAACTTTCAGTCATGAACACACTTCAAAAAGCAGTAGCCGGAACAAGCAAAGCCAACCCCGAGCAGTTGGTGGCCAAGTGCCTCCACGTGGAAACAATGCTCACCACGAATGTGGCGGTATTCGTAAATCCGAACCCAAAGGTTGTGGACCTCAGCGCCGCCCGCACGTCCCTTACCACCGCCATCAACAACGCCACCGAAGGGGGCCGCGTGTTGAACCGCATAAAAATGCAAGCCGCCAAGGTGGTGCGCGACCTGTTGCGGTTCGAGGTGGATTATGTGAACAACGTGGCCCAAGGTGACATCTCCATCATCAACCTCAGCGGCCTCGAACCCCGCAAACCCAACACGCCGATAGGCCTGTTGGCAGCGCCAGAGGGCCTCGTGGTGGAGCTTACCGGCAAGAACGGCCAACTGGCCTTGCGCTGGAAAGGGCGCAAAGGCGCCAAGAGCTACAACGTGTTGTTCACCTTGGGCAACCCCAACGACCCCGCTGCGGTGTGGGTAACGGCGGGCAACACCACCAAGGCACGCTTCATCTTGGAAGATCTGGAACCCGCCAAATTCTACGCCTGCGCTGTAACCGCCCTGGGGGCAGCTGGCGAAAGCGCCATGAGCGAACCGGCCATCAGCATCGCGGCGTAAGCCGAGAGCGCCCGAGCGCGCACCTTCTTCGCAGAGAACCCCGGCCCACAGCCGGGGTTCTTCTTTTGTACCCATGTGGCCGGTAGGCCGCCGCTTACTAGCTTGTTACAACTTATCCACCGGTTGTTCAACATGATCGGAACCCGGCTACATTGGTCAAGCATTCACGAACGCAGCAAAATTCCTAGGTCGTTGCATAGCACTGTTCCAATTCTGGATCCATGGCAGTACCGAAACTCTTGGCAAGATTCGCAGCTCACTCGATGACCTGGACCTCGGTTGAAGGCGTTGCGCTTTACCGCCCGAAATGGTGGGCTTTACGCAACTGCCAAGCTCAACTCGTTAACCTGCAGTTAGGCTCATTTTTTACGATCATTAGGGTCCGACAGATTAAATAAGTAATTTAACCGAAAATTATTTTAAAATGAGCATTACTCCAAGAGGTATGAGCGTACAAGAGGCTTACAGAAATTATTCCGATGGTAAGTTCTTAGTAAATAGAAGATATCAAAGAAAATTAGTGTGGACGGTAAATGAAAAGGAATATTTAATAGATAGTATTTGCAAAGACCTTCCGATCCCTCTTATATTATTAGCACAAACGGAAGAAGGACGCTTCGAAGTTATTGATGGATTGCAAAGGCTAAATGCAATTTTTTCATTTATTGAGAATAGATTTTCATTAACTAGCAAATTTTTCGATGTAAATCAATTTTCAAGAGCGAAGCAAATTGCAGACGCCGGGGCGTTTATATACCATAACGAGAATTTATTAAGTCCCGCGGAATGTGCGAACTTACTTGACTATCAGCTTGCAGTCACTATATATCCTTCTGCAGAGGAGAAAGAAATTACTGATATTTTTGGCAGAATAAATTCCGGAGGTAAGCATTTAAGTCCACAAGAGAAAAGACAAGCCGGCATGTTAGATAATTTTTCTGACATTGTCCGGAAGGTTTCTTCCGAAATAAGAGGCGATTCATCACAAGATATTGTTCAATTATCTGAAATGCCCGAAATAAGTATTGATTCAAATCGTGAAAGCATTGGTTATGGCCTTAAGGCAGATGAAATATTTTGGTGCCAGCAGGGAATCTTATGGAAAGTTCAACTAAGAGACAGTGAAGACGAGGAAATGATTGCTGATATAGTTGCATCAATAATAAAAAATGAACCTATTGCAAGGAGTAAAGAATTATTTGATAAGATATACGAATCAAACGAACCCGAACATGCGGAGTTTAACTCATTGTTAACGGCATATGGGGTAGATAGGATAACACATGAATTAAAGGTAACCTTCTCTATATTAGAAAAAATATTTTTCGACGAAAAAACCACAATCCATGAAGTCGTCAATCCCAAGTCATCCAATCCAGTTAAAGGATCATTCTTCGCTCTTTATATGGCAATTTTTCAGCTCGTCGTTAGAGAGGAAAAGTCGCCTGATCAATCCAATAAGATTATTCATGCACTATCTGGCCTTCAAAAAGACATGATTGTTAGTGCAAAATACTCTACGACGGAGGACCGGGTGAAAAATATCAATAAAACAATCGGTCTTATTCAACCATACTTTGTTAAAAAAGATCCTCCAGTTCTTAGACATGGTTCTGGATTGGGCATTGATTTTGAAAATTCAGTTAGAAGATCAAAGGTGGAGACCAACAGATATGAATGCAAACAGGGTTTTGTTGATTTAAGTCCGCAGCGAAAACTGAATGAAGATCTATATCCGAAATTAATTGAAATAATTTGCGGAATTGCCAACGTCGGTCCTGATTCAGATGGATTTGTATTTATCGGCGTAGCAGATACAAAATCTGATGTGGATAGGATAGAACAGCTAGATCAAATCAAATCACATTCAATAAATGAACGTTATGTAGTCGGAATTGACAGAGAACTTAAAGTCCTGAATATCAAGATGGATGATTATATAAATAAGATTATGGCAAAAATCAATTCATCTGATTTAAGTGAACCACTTAAATCACAAGTTTTGTCGCAGCTTGATGTGGTTGAATATAAAAATTTTAGTGTTTTACGTTTACGGGTTCCCAGACAAAAGAGTATTTCTTTTATTGGGAGCGAAAGTTTTATACGAGAAAATTCTAATACGATTGAATTAAAGGGCCCTAAACTCTTAGCCATTAGCAAGCTTTTCGAATAATAAAGCGCCTAACAGCACCTACAAGAAATTGGCGGTTCAGTGGT
>JANNYL010000078.1:0-4194 GCA_031410075.1 Flavobacteriales bacterium | reverse complement strand
GATTACTTGCCCAGCGAGACCGGCGTGGTCGTTCACCGCGACGAAGTGGTACGTGAATGGAACGACCAACGCTTCTTGATCGGACACGGTGATGGTCTAGGTCCAGGTGATGGCGGTTACAAGTTCATGAAGCGCATCTTCAGGAACCCGGTAATGCAATGGTGCTTCGCGCGGCTGCACCCGAACCTGGGCTTGGGCATCGCGCATTTCTGGAGCGGGCGAAGCAAGTTGAAGAACTACGCGAACGACAAGAAGTTCTTGGGTGCAGAGAACGAATGGCTCGCCATCCACTGCCGCGAAGTGCTGAAGAAAGACCACTACGACTGGTTGATCTTCGGGCATCGGCATCTGCCCCTGAACCTGGAAGTTGGACCCCGGAGCCGCTATCTCAATTTGGGTGATTGGATCACCTACTACACATACGCTGTGTTCGACGGTAACACGTTGAGGTTGATGAAACGCATGAGCGACGGTATCCTGAGCACCGACGTGGAAACACCGGGTGTGACCTCTCGCGTTACTTCTTGATCTTTGCGAGATAGGCTACCAGATCCGCCAAGCGGCTGCTATAGCCATACTCATTGTCGTACCAGCCCATCACTTTCACGAGATCGCCAACAACACTGGTCAGCTGCGCATCGAAAATGCAGCTATGTGGATCGCCGATGATATCCACACTTACGATCGGATCCTCCGTGTAGCGCAAGATCCCTTTCATCGAGCCCTCAGCGGCTTTCTTGAAAGCAGCGTTCATCGCTTCGGCAGTTGGGATATTCTTCACCCGGCACGTGATGTCGGTGATCGATCCGTCAGGCACGGGCACGCGTATACCTCCACCTCCGAGTTTGCCCTCGAGCTCCGGAAAAATGCGTGTGATCGCTTTGGCAGCCCCCGTGGTGGTGGGTACCATGCTCACCGTGGCCGCGCGTGCGCGGCGCAGGTCTTTGTGCGGTGCATCGTGCAAGCGTTGATCGCCCGTATAGCTATGCACCGTTGTGATGAATCCGCTTTCGATCCCACAAACGTCACGAACGATCTTGATCATCGGTGCCGCGCAGTTGGTCGTGCAACTCGCATTGGAGATCATGTCCTCAGTTCCATCCAATTGGTCCTCGTTCACACCAAGCACAACGCTCTTGATATCGGGCTCTTTCGCCGGTGCGCTCAGGATCACTTGCCGCGCACCCGCCTTCAGGTGAGCACTAGCGAGTTTGCGTGTGAGGAAATGGCCGGTGCATTCGATCACGACGTCGATCCCCAACTCGCCCCAAGGCAGGTTCGCCGGATCCTTCTCGGCGAAAGCTCTGATGGTCCTTCCACCGAGGTACAGGTTCCTTTCATCATGAGCCACTTCGCCCGGATAAACACGATGCACGGAGTCGTACTTGAACAGGTGCGCAAGCGTAAGCGTATCGGTAAGGTCGTTAACGGCTACCAGCTCGATATCCGCGCGATCGAGAACGATGCGGGAGAACACTCGACCAATACGGCCGAAGCCATTCACCGCAATACGCACAGGAGTGTTGTTGGCCATGCTGTTAGCGCCGGGATCCGGCAGATCATGAGTTGGATATGGTACAAAGAAAAGCCCCGCGACGTTCGTCGCGGGGCTTTGTTCCAATTCGATCCAGATCAGCGTGCCACTACCATACGCGCTGTGCGTCGTTTGTCCGCGCTGATCACCTCAACAATGTAGGTGCCCGTGCGCAGATCGGAGACATTCACCGGAATGTTCTGGATGGCAGCAGCAAGATTCTTCCGCGTGACCGAGCGAACGAGTTTGCCATCCGTACCGTACATATTCAGCGTCACGTCGCCCGCTTTACGGAGATCGAACCGCACTATGCTCTGCGTATTTGCAGGATTCGGCATCAACGTAAGCGCATCTGGGGCAACCTCAGGCCCATTTGCAATAGGGGTAATTCCCACCAAGCTTTCCGTTCGGAAAATACCACGTCCATGCGTGCCTGCATAGATCACATTCGGATTCTCGATGTAGGAAGGCCCCCATGGATTGTTCTCCCAATTCCAGGTCTGTTGGCGCACAGCGAATGTTGGAACTCCTTGGATACCATCCGTCTGGTTCGTCCAAGTTTGGCCTACATCATCCGTAGACCACACACCGAATTCGGTACCCACCACAATGATGCTACCGTTGTCCTTATGGATCACGGCATCGTAGCACGGCATGCCCGTGATCTCTCCAGGAACATTCCAGATGTTCGTCAACGTCGGATTCGTCTCCAACGCGTCCTCTGTGAGACGCACTTTACTGATTCCTCCATAACCACCATAGGTGATCACCAAACGGTTCACATTGCTCGGGTCAGGGGCCAATCCGGTAACCACTGATGCCCCGCTGGAAACCACTTCGCGACCAGAGAGCGCATACGTATCCGTGCTGTCCTCCCAAAGTTGCCCGCGTGTATAAGCGCTATTGAAACCCGAGACCCGATATACCTCGCCCTCGCTGGTTCCCCAGAAGAGTGTATTACCATCGGCGGTCCATTCCAAACAGGTCACATTCCCGCCTGCGTTGGAAACCGCTTTGGCCCAGATCGGAACGCCGTTGTTGACGTTCGGATCCAATGCAAAACTCATAGCCTGACGTGTGACCCAAATTCCCTGTGAACCAGTGAAACCGACTGCCAGGACGCTGGTGATCTTATCACGGAAGGAAAGGGTCGTGCTCCAAGGCCCTAATATCGCCTCGGATGTTTCATTCGTATAGTTACCGTATTGCGGCACCGATGTGATGCTTCCTGAGTAGCCGATAACACGCGTTTCGCCAGGTTGGATAACATCACCTTCAGCGATGCTCAACACCTTATCTACGAATGCAGGGCTGTTCTCGTCTTTTGGATTTTCAAAGAGTCGGAAATTCGTATAGAAATCGCCAAGGCCAACACCGAGCACATCCGGGTCTGTGCTCACCGGAACGTTGTTATCATAGAACGACCCGAAATTGTTGCCCGCATCGTTGGAACGAAAGATCGCCCCACCATAGATGCTGCTGTACATGATACCAGCATCCATCTGTGCAAGATCACAATCGAAACCATCGCCACCACCCACTGTTATGCCTTCCAGGTCCGTGTTGCCCGAACCACTCAGGAATACAGTGCCGTTGTCTTGCAAACCACCCATTGCTTGTCCTCTTGAATTATAAGCCACTGAGTAGAACTGCGAAATGCTCAGGCCGCGGTTAGCGGCATAAAAATTATCACCACCGTTCGGCGATTTGTATACGCCGCCATCGCAACCGATATAGGCCGTATTAGCATCGGCAAACACGATCTCATGAACATCCGCGTGCACGCAGAAAAAGCAACCCGGATCAGAGCTAGCGTTAGCCAACTGGTTGGGTTGGCCGCTCAACGAGGTTTTCCATAACTCCACTCCGCCTACCCATACTTCATCAGGATGACCTGGACGCACAGCGATAGCGTTATCGTAGAAGCCCTGACTATTATCCCTGAAAATGTCCAGCTCCGGAATGCTGAAATCCGGCCAGATCCGGAACCAGTTCTGTCCTCGATCCTCACTGGACCAAGCTCCGCTCATTTTGCCGTTTCCAGTGCATGCGAACGCATACATATAGTTCGCGTCATCCGGGGAGATCGCAAGTTCTAACCGACCGATAGCGCTTTGTGGGAAACCAACACCAGGCGTGCCGTCCAGCTTTTCGAAATTCTGGCCTCCATCCGTACTCAAATAAGCATCTCCTGTTCCAGCAGAATAGAGCACCGTGGAACCATCACTGCTGATGTCCACATCATAGGCATCAAACGTTGCTCCTATCCCATTGAGCGTAGAAACCATACCGGTAGATTCATCATATGTACGGGCACCTGGCTGGCTGGATGCTATATACAAACGGTTCGGGTTTGAAGGATCGGCCTTGATGCGATTGACCACTGCCCAATCCTCACTTACATCCCAAGTAGCAGCCGCGTTCAGCGGATGAGAAAAGGTTGAACCATCGTCTGCGGTCATGAAGACTCCGTCGCCGACGAATCCGCTACCGCCTTGCCCTCCAATTCCTTCCCACGTGCACCCAGTTGCGATGTAGAGATGTCCATTCCCTAGCATGGCCATTGAACTGATCACCAAATTCTCCTGGAAAGCCGGTATGCGTTGCCATGTATTCGCACCATCCGTGGAACGGAACAATCCACCACTAACGCTACCTGC
>JANNYL010000077.1:0-4394 GCA_031410075.1 Flavobacteriales bacterium | reverse complement strand
ATGATCCTCTGGCTGGGCTTACGCTTGGTCAAAGCTCGTTTTCTCCTCTGATCCCAAACAGCTCCGTGCGTCACACGGCCGCCTCAACATTCTTTCAACCAAGTCAAGCAGCAACTCCCCTTAACTTAATGACATTGGGGGTGGGGGTGGTTTCGAATTGTTTACGAACCCATGGACGATCTCATTCGGTGCATTGAAAGATCACGATCACCTCGTTCCGGTTCAAGGGATTCAACCAGTGCAAGGTGCGATCCAACAGGCCAGGTTGTGCGCAGCCCTTGTATTCAAGCGGCCCCATGGCGCGCATCGCGTGGGCCAGGCGTTCGGTCAACTGCTCTTCGCCTACAAAAAGAACCACATTGGCTCGTAAAGGCGGATCGTTCTTTTCAACCAATTTCCGCAGGTCGCCCGATCGATCCGTGTAGGGGTCCTTGGGTGTGTCCCATCGGCCCCAGTAGTAAAGCGGTGGCATGGGTGCATCGTGTTCCGCGCTGTCTTCGATGATCAAGCCACCCACATTCGGAAGCTTTCGAACGATCCGCATCGCTTCCACACGTTCCAGTTTGCTACTGCTCACCGTGAGTGGGACCAGTAGGAGCGAATTGATGCCCCAGGTGACTATCAACGCGGCTTTCCATAGCGTTGGGCGTTGTTGCCACCAATTACTCGTTAAGCGCCAATTTTCCCACGCCGTATAACCCAGCACAAAGAACAACGGCACGATAGGGAGGATGAAGCGCTCCTGTTTGTTCGGGAACACAGAATGGAAGAACACGAATGCAACCACGGGTAACCAAAGCACCAATGGTTGGGGCTTTCGTACGAAACCGAAGATCACCGCCAGCGAAAGGGGAGGTATGAAGATGCCCGCAAGGATCAACAGGTAATTGTACCACGCCGATACAATACCCGTGTTATCCGGGTTCGCCACGTTGTACCGAACGTATTCGGTCATCTCGGCGAATGGCCTACCCCAGAGGACCAGATCAATGCCGCCTTGCAGCACCACTATAGGCATGAGCACACCCGCACCAAAAAGCAATGCACCGCGCACCTCGCGCCTTAGCAGCAACGCCAAACCAACACCCGCCGGAAAGAAGATCGTCTGAAAGCGGATGTTGATGGCCAAACCTGCAAAGAGGCCTGCAACTATCAACGGCCACCAAGCGGATCTTGCTGCCTCCGCGTTTGAAGACTGCTTGCCCACGGCAATGGACTTGCCTTGAAGGCTCTTCAGCAACCACCACGCGCTCAACATCAGCAATGGTGCGCTCACCATTTCTATCAGGTTGCGCACACTCAAGAACGGCATGTAACAGAACAACGCGAGGAACAACCCACAGTTCCAAGCGGTCTTTTCATTGCTCAACTGCCGTGCGATACGATAGCCAACGCGCACCGTGATCAGGCTCCAAGCCCCGTGGAGCAGGCGTACCAAAACCATTTTTCCATCCGGGTCGGTGAAGCCTATCCACTCGCACAGTTTGAACAGCAGGAAATGCAGACCCGGGTACACCATTATGTGGCCCGTTGGTCCTTGGTTCACGGTTTGGTTCCAAGGCAGCCAGTTGTTGTAGTCGAAGCCGGCAACCCAGCTCTGGGCCGCCTCGATCACCAAAAAATGATCGTCCTGCGCGAAGTACCCTTGGCTGAAGATCGCTGCCACCAACCGCGGCAACGCAGCGATGAGCGTGAGCCATAATAGGGGTTGGCGCTGCATTGCCAAGCTCGTTTTCTCTAGCATCCGTGCGTGACTTCCGGAGCGGAAAGTAGCCCTTGGTTCAATTTGTCACGGCAAGCGTGCAAGGACATCTCTTGGCGATCGGAAGCATCGGCTTCCTTCTCAAAGCGCTTTTTCCCGGAACGTAGTCGATCCGCAGGATCGGGGCCCCGCTCCCCGGACAGCGTTCCGGGGCCGAGATCTCCGCATTCCCGTCATCGCGAGCCCCTCGCGGGCGACCCCGGTCTTGAACCGGGGGATTTGTAATTCCCTCGGACCTGTATACACCAACCCCAAACTTGTGAACAACAGGCAACCGCCGGTCATTCTTCTCATCTACATTCACCAAGCTCCAAAAAGAACCAAAGAACCAGCGTATGAATTGAAGGATGAATACCTGTTCGTTGACGTTGCTCCTAACAACGAACACTAGTGCGACCCAACCCTTGGCAACACTGCCAAGGTTAACAATAGGTGACCATGAAGAACAGGTGGACAAGTAGAATGTGCAATGCCACTGGAGGATCTAGAAGCCATGCCAGTGCTGGTACGATCGTATGGGGAGCGCTGCTTTGCGCAGTGCTATTTGTTGACCCTGGGCGAAGTATGGGGCAAACGCAGCCTGCGCCGGGAGTGCAGTGGAGCAAGATCAACTATGGTGATGAACGCCCAGGCTTTGGCACAGACCTCACATGGAACGGCACTGGACATGATTATTCATATCCCACGGTTGAGGTTCCACAGACCCAGGAGGAAAGTGGCGAAGAATGGAACTACGGACATGTACAGATCCGGATGCGAATGATGAGCAAATTGGTAATGCCACGGTAGGCTACGGGGGAATCCCCAACTGGTTTCCTCCCGATAACGGATGCAGTTCTTGGTTTTTTGGAAGCACCCCGAACGCGAGTGAACTTGAATCGTACGGCCACCAGAAAGGCATACCGCGCGGCGCTGTCGCGATGTACGATCTACAGGGAAACAGGTTGTGGTACCGTTATTTGCTGGATGGTCTCTGCTATGGGATCAATACGGATGGCGATGGGAATATTCTCATCGCCGGTGGAGGAGCTGCCAACAGCACCTTTCCGGATATGCCATCGGTCACCATGCACTTTAACGGAGGTGAGGTGATCTCCAGTGGCTACCCATGCCCGCCGCAGGGGACCACAATACGGGTGAAGCCTTACTTGGCGAAATATGATCAAGCCGGTAATTTGCTTTGGCTGGAAGTGTTCGGAATTGATGCGACCCTGGCCGGCAGCTGGGCCAATGGCGGTGAATTCTACGATGTAACCAACATCACATACCAAGGCCAACCAGCGTATATGGCCGTGGGGCACTGTAGTTCCAGTGCGACCAACATGGACCAAGGGTTTGTTGTGCGCGTAAGGGCCGATGGAACGTTGATCGATAAGCATGCCTATGCACCAAATGATCCGATCTGGTCGGGCTTCGGTACCAATGCCTTTTTTCCACCGATCGGGGACCCCAACCTGTATGGGCAACTCAGGCTCACCGCTGTTGCGAAACACCCTGATCTGAACCAAGTAAGTGTGTCAGGATCTTTCAGGAAAGCAGCCACTTATAATGGACCACCTGTGCAGCCGGAAATGCACGCATTTATGATGACCATGGACCAGGACGCCGCTGATCCTTATGCGCCAGGTCCGGGTCAGTTCGTTTCCACCTACAATGAGGCAGCCCCATTGTTCATCCAAGGGGGCTACCAGTCTGGCCACATCCATTGCACCACCGGGGTGGAATATGTGAAAAAAAATGGGGTCGTCAGGACGGTCTGGCCCGTGCTCGCGAATTTCCCGTTGCAGGTGGATTGTCCGCAGAACGACTTCTTCGCTGGTAAGAGCATCGCTTACCTCAAGGTCCATGGCTTTTCGGGGGATGGCACCACATTGCAGTGGACCCAAGACTTAGGGGAAGTAAGGGCTTATGACCTGCAGTCGGAAGTCTGCATGACTACCGATGGGGATGTAGCGGTGCTCAGCACCAAGTGGGCACCACCGTATTCGTATACAGGACCAGCGTATGGTTGGAACCAATTGTCGAACGACCAACAGGCTTGTTTGTCATCGGAATTCAGTTATGATATCAATGGTGCTGATGCTGGCGGCTTCGTTGATTGGGATCACGAGGTGGATCCAGAGCCGGATGGAGTTTCCGTAGAACCGATCTACGCTTATTGGAATACGGATGCGTTCGTGGCCAAACTCAATTCAGAAACGGGAGACATGCTCTGGTGTACCCAATGGGATGCCGAGCCACAAAGTCCCGCTGCCTGCTGGCCAGGTGACCTCAAAAAGCAAGAATGCATGTACAAGATCACCGAAGATCAAGACGGCGGTTTGGTTGTTAGCGGCAACACCAGCCACAACTTCGATGATTACTACTTGGCCAAGCTCCTCCCCGATTGCCAAAGTGCCGTGGAGTACGATGAGACCATCGCTACCGAGGTTATGAACTCCCCAAGCCGATCCTATACAGTTGGTACCAATGAGATCTGGGATACCAACAAGAACATCCACGGTACCATCATCATACCGGCAGGCCACACCCTTACCATAAACAGTGGCGCTGTTATCCGCTTCGCGGATAGCCACCAATTGGCGCACCCAACCCGCGTGCAAGTGGAGCCGGGCGGCAAGCTCACCGTCCG
>JANNYL010000076.1:0-6399 GCA_031410075.1 Flavobacteriales bacterium | reverse complement strand
ATCGGTCGGTAGGAGATGGTACAGTCCGGATTATCACCCGGTGGCCCTTGGTCGTTATCCGCACCGAGGTAATGCCCAGTGCCGTTCCAGTAGGTCTTCCAAGGCAGAAAGTCCAACGGGTCCACCACAGCCAAATGCAAGGCCGAGAGCGAACCACAGCCACCACCTTCCTGTGTAAGGAGGTCCATTCGCCATTGGGGAACGCCCGTGTTCTGATTCAGTGTTTGGGCGCTTATCGAATGGAGGCCTTGGTCAAAATCGAAATCAATTCCGGGTCGATCATGCTGAAGTGTGGTGAACGAATTGTTGAACACACCTGGCTTGAACTGCATGTGATGAGCCTGCCCCCAGCCCGATCGGCCTGGGATGTACTGGAACGAGAATTCCTTCCAATCGTAGCCCCCGTTACCGGCGCTATCCACGCTGCAACGCCAGAAGTACACCAAGCTATCCTCAGCAGAATTCAATGAATAGATGGTAGGCGGCAACCAAGAGACAACACCACCAGGTGCGGCTACAACACCTTGTTCGAACCGAGGGCTATCATAGGTATCTATCGTATCGATCTGGAAAACATACGTACGCACGGGAGCGAACGGGTCCCCTGTACTGGCCTGCAGCAAAGGCGCCGGGTCGGGAGTGATGGCGAAATTGTAAGGATCCACGGGCAACAGATCACCACTCGTAATAAGCAGGTCGACCAAGGCCGTGTTGTTGGTACTGTCCTCGAGTTCATCCACCGTGTAGGGGTCCAGATCCACTCGCACCTCGATCTGATTGAACCCCGCACCACCACTATCCTGCAATACAGGTAGAAGGAAGGTGAGCGTATCCTGCCAAGAAGCCATGGAATGGGTTTGAAGTGCGGCAATCTCCATGGTGATGTTCTCCTCGACCAAGCGTCGCCGAACAGCAACCGGGAAGGAAGCGTTCGTACCCTTTCCGATATTACGGATGGTTGCTACCAACTTGAAGGTATCCGCATCTACGGTCACAGGCTCAGGAAGAAAACGAACGTCCTGCTCCCTGATCTCAAAATCGGGCTCCCTTGGTGAATTGAGCACGACCGTAGGGTCACCGTGCAAGGTGAACTGGTGTATACCGGCTTGGTTCAAAATATCCTCACCGAGATTGAACAGCACGGTGGAATCCATGTATTGGATATGGCGACCGATGGACTGACCGTAGCGCGCTTGGCTGAATGACTTGTAGAACGCCGTGGTACTGGGATAGAGCGCGCCCGTTACACCCAGATCGGTAGAAGCCAGAAAGGCGATGGCACCCGAATTGGCAGGAAGAACGAACTGCTCGCTGGAACTGGTACCTGGTGCCAAATTGATATTGCCCGTGTAGCACGAATTACCAATGATCATGGGGTACCTACCGTTCCACTGATAACTCGATGGAGCATCCAACGAAAAATCGAATCCTGCGCCATAGGCGTGAGCCATGAAGGTCATAAGCGTTACACCTTCGGCAACCATGTCGTATACACTGTCCGTTGCGGCAAAAACGATCTGGTCGTTATCATCCAATATTTTCCGGAAAGTGGTTACGCGGCCACTGAAACAAGTGTCTTCAACGATCGGGGTGTACTGGCTCAAATAGTATTCGAACAATGAAAAATCACTGGCGCTCAGCCCGCCCCGGAAATGAAGGATGTTCTTCATCCAGGCCGCTACCGGTTGACCTTCGAATTGCGCCAGCTTGTTCTTGTAATTGATCACATCATCGTTGTCGATCGCTGCGAGCCGGCCCACTGGAACGGTAAGGTCCCAAGGCTGTCCGGAGAGGCCAAGGGTCAATAGGCCGTCACTGGGTGGATATCCGAAGGAAGGCACCAAGCAGTTCTTTCGAGCCAGCGTATCGCCTATTCCTTCGCTGCGGTAACCGGATTGCTCGCCATTGCCAAGGTCCGCCGCCTGAACGCTCTTCCCGATCAAGAAAAGGGCTTGAGGTTTTGTTTCGAACGCATCGAGCAGGTGCCCCATGAACCGACGAATAGCGACCGGGTGTTTGGCAACTCCGCCACTGTATTGCTGGTACAACTCTTCCACATTGGCCACCAGGGTATTGTACCGGTTGGGGCTGATACCGGAGCGGTATTCAGCATAGACATTTGCGCCGACCCAGAGCTTGGGGTGCGTAACGATCACCAACGCGCTGTCCACTTCATTCGCGGCATAGTCGGTGAAGGATCCAGATCCGTTCACAGGACGAAAGACGTTGGCCGTTCGAACCAGCGAGGACGGATAAGCCAGCACATAGGTGCTATCGTTCGCCGCATCGGCCGGGATCCAAGCGTTGTACCCGTTCGCCTCCAGGATCGGCAGCATGCGCCGCACCGTATCCCCGTATGCGTACAGGATAGCCGGTTCGAAAAAATTGGCCAACCGGATATGCGCCGGGCTATTGTTCACATCGTTGGGTATCCACATGTGCTGTGGGGATGTTTCGCCAAGAAAATTGAACGCGTGAGGGTAAATGGTTTCTACATAGGAGAGGGCCAAGCGGTCGGGATAATCCGCTACCAGGTTAGCACACGTACCTACCAGGTCGCGCGGCTGCGAGAAACGCACCAACGAAGTAGGCCCCATTTGAAACGTTGACAGCGTCGTCTTCAACTTGAAGAGCTTATAGGCGGACCATGAAATATTGGCGACGGTATCCAACTGCGAACCAACGGATAATACCAAGCGATGATCCGGCAACGAAGAACAACTGGGACCGCCCGGTGCGTTGTTACTGGCAACAACAACGGTCATACGCGCAGAATCCGCATCCGCGCCTTGGTATGGATTCGGGGTAAGTACATCGAGATCAACTGGCCCAAACGTGCCGAACTGGACCCAGTCAGGTGCCATATAGCCTTCACCTTCGCCAAGGAAAGAGGTATACGCTCCAGTACTCAACTCGCGTGTTCCCCGCTTATAGGCAAGCCCTCCCTGATAGAACGCCTTGCTCCAGAACCACGGGCGATAATCGTTGAAAACCGTATAGCCACCAGCGCTTTGGCCCTTCACTCGTTGAGGTTGCGCAGTAGCGTTCCATGTGATGAAGAATTCCAAGGAATCACTGATCATGGAATAATTCGGGTTGTTCATATGCTCAGGGGAATCCCAAAGCATCGTGTCCATCCACGCATCGTTGTTCTTCGCGTAGAACTCTATGAGGTCCGTGGCGTTCATTACCCCGTCGCTATCGCCGGGGAAATACAGAGGCACTTCCTTCTCACGACCGAAGATCTGGATGGTACGGGCGTCGATGGTCGAAAGAGGAAAGCCCGCGTCCGCGAGGTGGGCGCTATCCAAGCGATAAAGACCTTCAGCCGTTACCGTAAAAGCCCAATAACGGGCGTCATAATTGATCCACTCGTTGCCGAAACGTTGCAGCTGGCCTTGTGCCCAGGACCCACAAAATACCAACAGTGCCGAGAGTACGGATCGTATCATGAAGCCTTCGGTTTGAAGAGATCGAAGCGGAGCGAGAATACGTTGGAATAGAGCGCTGCACCAGAGCCGCCAATGTTGGTAAGGGCATAATCCAGGTTCACGCTCTTGATCTTCAAACCGAGACCAATGTTGGGTTGGAAATCGAGTGACTTATTACCATCAATGTCTTCCACATACTGGAACAAATTGACCCCACTACGAAGGAAGACGATACCTGCATAACCGAGTTCAAAACCACCACGCGGGTCGCCACTCCAGAGGTTGGACGCGAACAGTGTGTTACGCTTGCCATCGAACGTGTTCTCCAGATCAACAGAGGCGATCAAGTTCAACTTGCCGGTGATCTTGAATTCGCGCGCCACGCCAAGCACCAAGCGCGGCAGTGTGACTTCCACCCCGTTCACAGGAAGTTCGTTGTTCGTTACACCATAGGTATCAATGGTTTTCTGGTCCAACGTATAACTCCAGGCATTGAAGGTGCTGGTGATGTCCCTTGCCATCGCGCTCAGCCGCCATTTGCCTCGGTCATATTGCGCACCAGCATCGAGTCCAAACCCCCATGCCTTGGCGAACGGTCCCACTTTACGGTACACGATCTTCACGCTGGCTCCAACACGCAAGCCAGGTATCCGCATTTTTCGAGCGTAACTGATCAAGAATGCATGATCCGCTGCCGTAAAGCTTGTAATACGATCGTAGTTGAGGTTGCCGTCATTGTCGATAAGGTCCGTCGTGTTCGGGATATTGTCCACACCAAAACGGATCACTGAAAAGCTGATGGCACTGGTGCTATCGATACGCTTACCGATACCCACGTAATCGTACTTGGCAATGCCTGCGAAGTATTCGCTGTGCATAGCGGCCACTTGCAGGTCGCCACTGATACCCATAAGTCCGGCAGGATTCCAATAACCAGCGGTAACATCTTTCACGGCAGCGGTATAGGCATAGCCCATACCGAGCGCGCGTGCTCCCACACCTATCGTGAGGAACTCGTTGCTGTATTTGGGCGCATCCTGCGCAAAACCGCTGCTGAAACTCAACAGCAGTGCCGTAAGTATCGTTATGCCTTTCGAACTCGATCTTCCAGTGGTCTTCATATGATCTGCGTTATGACGCATCATCTAACAGAGGGTGGCCTCCTTTATTGCCCCGAAATTATCCAACTTCGCCCGCTTTCACGCCCAAAGGGGCAAAACACGAACTACTTGGCCCGCCTGCCGCGCTTACCAGACCTGCTGACCACCGCGAACCTAGCCTGCGGGGTAGGCTCGATACTCTTGGCCTCCCAAGGACAGTTGACGATCGCCTGTGGATTGATCTTTCTGGCAGCGGTCTTCGACGTGTTCGACGGGTTGGCGGCGAGGGCCATGGGCGGAGGGACACCCTTGGGGGCCCAGTTGGACAGCTTGGCGGATATGGTGAGTTTTGGAGTGGCACCGGCCTTCCTGGTGTTCGTTCAAGCCAGTACGATTTGTGGGAACCTGTGGGACCCATCGGCCTTTGAAGCACTCCCGAACTTGCCCTATCCGAACGGCAAGCCCAATTGGCCCATCAAGACCGCATCCATCGTACTCGTCATAGCGTCTTGCTGGCGACTAGCCAAGTTCAACCTCGATACGCGGCAGAGCAGTGGTTTTCTGGGCGTTCCAACACCCGCTAACGCGCTGTTCTGGATATCGCTCGTGCTCGTCAGCCAGAACGTAGCGATTCATCCTGGACCCGGCCATACCCTATTGCTCGAACTGGTCATTGGGCTGTTCAATTCCCCAATCGCCCTGCTTACCGGGTGTGTTGTTATGGCTGCTCTGATGCTCTCTGAACTCCCTCTCCCCTCCCTGAAGTTCAAACACAAAGGCTGGAAGGGCAACGAGGTGATCTTCCTGTTGATCGGCATCGGTGCCGTGCTGGTTTTACTCTACGGCATCCTCGCCGTTCCTTTGATCCTGATCATCTATTTGCTGAGCCCTCTTTGGGGGAAGCTCTTTCCGACAGTCCAATGAAGACCTACAAAGCCAACATCGACGTAATGCCCCACGACAACCTGCTGGATCCGCAGGGCAAGGCCGTGAGCGGCAGCATGAACAACCTGGGCCTGCCAGAGATCACCGGCGTGCGCATCGGCAAGCACATCACCCTGCATGTGGAGGCCAAGGACAAGAAAGCCGCCGAAGCGAAAGTGGACGAGGCCTGTAAAAAACTATTGGCGAACCTCATCATGGAGAAGTACGTGTTCTCCGTTGAAGAAGCCTGATCAGAGTTTCGCCCTTCGTAGCTCGAAATTCTGTCCGAGGTAGACCTTCCTCACTTGCTCATCGGCTGCCAGCTCTTCGGCAGTGCCTTGCTTGAGGATCTTGCCTTCGAAAAGCAGATAGGCCCGATCTGTTATGCTCAACGTTTCTTGCACGTTGTGA
The DNA here is from genome assembly GCA_031410075.1 of Flavobacteriales bacterium. Classification (GTDB taxonomy): domain Bacteria; phylum Bacteroidota; class Bacteroidia; order Flavobacteriales_F; family PHOS-HE28; genus PHOS-HE28. Next base: position 533 of record JANNYL010000076.1, on the reverse strand, counting down.
TCGGTAATGAGTACACCGATATTCTTCTTTTTCAACTGCGAAACGATGGCTTGAATGTCTTCCACAGCGATCGGATCAACACCCGCAAAAGGTTCGTCGAGCAAGATGAATTTGGGCTCCGTGGCCAATGCGCGAGCGATCTCGGTACGGCGGCGTTCACCACCGGAAAGCACATCGCCCATGTTGGTACGCACGTGTTCCAATCCGAATTCTGAAAGCAACTGTTCCAGTTTTGTTTTCTGCTCCTCTTTGCTCAGGTCCGTCATCTCCAATATCGCACGGATATTGTCCTCTACACTGAGTTTCCGGAACACGCTGGCTTCCTGAGGTAAATATCCAATGCCCAGCTTGGCGCGTTTGTACATCGGCAGGTCAGTGATATCCTTTTCATCGAGGAACACCCTGCCGGCATTGGGCCTCACGAGCCCTGTTACCATGTAGAATGTGGTGGTCTTACCAGCTCCATTCGGCCCTAGCAAACCGACGATCTCGCCTTGTTCCACATGCACGCTTACCCCGCCTACGACGGCTCG
>JANNYL010000075.1:0-3629 GCA_031410075.1 Flavobacteriales bacterium | reverse complement strand
ACGGATGGCCTGTACCCTATTGATCATTACAACGCACTGCGTCTAGAGCTGTACTACGTGGTGAATTTCTTCGCCATAGCCAAGAACAAAGGCTGATCGAGCCGTTGTCCACAGTTGTGGATGATCCGTTCCGGTTCGGTTGACATTGGCCGATACTTTTGCGGCGATCCCGGAAATTGGGATTTGAACATATGCTCGTAAGTCATCGCCCCATAGCCGTCCTTTTACTCGCGGACGGAACCGTTTTCAAGGGTCGTTCCATTGGTGCAAAGGGGATCACTGTTGGCGAAATTTGCTTCAATACCGGTATGACGGGTTACCAGGAGATCTTCACCGACCCCAGTTACACGGGCCAGATCATGACGCTCGCCACCGCACATGTGGGGAATTACGGGGTGAAGACCGGAGAAGAGGAAAGCGATCGCATTCGCATTGCTGGACTGGTCGTGAAGAAATTCAGCGAGGTGTGGAGCCGACCTGGAGGAACGGGCTCGTTGGATGACTTATTGAAGCAACAAGGTGTGGTAGGTATCAGCGATATCGATACCCGCAAATTGGTGCGGCATATTCGCGATAACGGTGCGCAGAACGCATTGATCAGTAGTAGCGAGATGGACCTCACTGTGCTGACAAAGCAGCTGGCCAGTGCGCCGAATATGAAAGGTCTGGAGCTGAGCAGCGTGGTGAGCACCCGTGAAGCATATACGGTTGGTGACCAGAACGCCCCGCATCGGGTTGCGCTCGCGGATTTCGGCGTTAAGGCCAACATAGTTCGGTGCCTTGTGGAACGTGGCTGCCAAGTGCGGGTCTTCCCGATGACCGCGACCATGGAAGAAATGCTCTCGTTCCAACCGCATGGATTCCTGCTGAGCAATGGCCCAGGCGACCCAGGTGCAATGCCGACCAGTGTTGGGTTGGTGCGCTCGATCGTGGAGTCCGGGTTGCCAGTTTTCGGGATTTGCTTGGGCCATCAATTGCTCGCCGAAAGTCAGGGTATTGGAACGGAGAAGATGTACCATGGCCATCGTGGCATCAACCATCCCATCAAGAATCTCGTGACCGGACATGATGAAGTGACGAGCCAGAACCACGGCTTCGTGGCGAACCGTGCGGATACTGAGAAGAGCGCGAACGTGGAAATAACCCACGTTCACCTGAACGATAACAGCATCGCGGGTATCCAACTCAAAGGTCGTCCTGTCTTCAGCGTCCAATACCATCCCGAGGCTGGACCAGGGCCTTACGATGCTCGTTACCTGTTCGATCAATTCGTCGCGAACATGAGAGGACCTTTGATCGTACCAACCGACCGTTCCATCAAAACGACGAAGACCGTAAACGCATGAGCCTTATTGCCAAGATCCAAGCCCGCGAGATCCTCGATTCACGCGGCAATCCCACCATAGAAGTGGATGTGTTCACGGATAGTGGCCATGTGGGCAGAGCTGCCGTGCCAAGTGGAGCCAGCACAGGTGCGCATGAAGCGATGGAGCTGCGTGATGGGGATAAGAAGCGCTATCTCGGAAAAGGCGTTCTGAAAGCCGTGGAGCACGTGAACGAAACGCTCAATACGGAATTACATGGCGCATCAGTGACCGAACAGGCGCTGATCGATCGCGCGATGATCGGTCTTGATGGCACCGCGAACAAGGGTAATCTGGGTGCGAACGCCATACTTGGTGTGTCACTGGCTGTTGCCAAAGCTGCAGCGAGCGAGGCGGGTCTCCCGCTGTACCGTTATGTGGGTGGAGCGAACGCTTGCACGTTACCGGTGCCGATGATGAACATCGTGAATGGCGGCGCCCATGCCGACAACAAGGTGGACATTCAGGAATTCATGATCATGCCGGTTGGCGCCAGCAGTTTCGGACAGGGTTTGCGCATGGGAGCGGAGATCTTCCATCACTTGAAGGCTGTGCTCAAAAGCAAGAACCTCGGCACCAATGTGGGTGATGAAGGCGGTTTCGCACCGGACCTGAAAAGCAATGAAGAAGCTCTTAAACTGGTGATGCAGGCCATTGAAAAGGCCGGTTACAAGCCGGGTGACGATGTGGTGATCGCGCTCGATTGTGCCAGTACCGAATTCTATGACGCGAAGAAGAAACGCTATGTGCTGGAAAGCACGGGTGAAAGTCTCACGAGCGATGATATGGTTTCGCTCTGGAAGAGCTGGTGCAAGAAATATCCGATCGTGAGTATTGAGGACGGCATGGCTGAAGACGATTGGGACGGTTGGAAGAAACTCACGGAGGCGATCGGTGATAAAGTGCAGTTGGTGGGTGATGATCTGTTCGTTACGAACACCACGCGCCTTCAAGAAGGCATCAACAAGGGCATTGCCAATTCGATCCTTGTGAAAGTGAACCAGATCGGAACACTCACAGAAACGCTCGAAGCCGTGGACATGGCGCACCGTAACCGCTACACCGCGGTAATGAGCCATCGCAGCGGAGAGACCGAAGACAGCACAATAGCAGACCTCGCCGTGGCCACCAACTGCGGAATGATCAAGACCGGCAGCGCTAGCCGCAGCGATAGGATCGCCAAGTACAACCAGCTGTTGCGCATCGAAGAGCAGCTTGGTAAGAGCGCGCGCTACCCCGGAAGGGATCTGCGGTACGTGGGTTGATCGGAATGGAGGTCAGCTTACTGGTTGAAACCGATATACTGGTCGAGCAGTAGCTGCAACTGCGCCTTTCCATTGCGAAGTAAGCGGTCACGATCAGCCGTTCGAGAGCTGTCGCGCAGTTCGGTTGTTCTCTTGCTGATCGCATCCATCACGACGGTTTGTGAACTGTCCGCGATGCCGAAGCCTTCGTTGAAAGTCCAGAACGCACTGTGCGGAACCGAAGGGTCGAAGATGTCTTGGCTCCATTCGAATTTGTTACGGTCCATCGCGAGCTGTGCCAGCAGTGTTGCGGCCAAGTCAACATGACTGGCGTAGGTAGTGTCGGTTTTTCCGTGCAGATCATCGCGCAGTGCTCCTCCAGTGATCAGAAATGGGATGTGATGACGCGCAGCACTGCTTTGATCCAGGAAGTGCGGCAGGTAGTGTCCATGGTCCGCTACGATCACCACGAGCGTGTTCGCGTACCAATCCTCTAGTTTGGATTTGTCCAGGAAGTCGCCTAAACAACGATCGGTATAGTGAACAGTATTGCGGTAAAGCTGCGGGTCGGACCGACCGGGAAAGCCCTCGTTCACAGGTGCATCGAATGGTTCATGACTGGTCGAGGTCATCAGCATATGGAAGAACGGTCGTTTGTCCTTACCCGCTTCTCGAAGGTGGAACGCAAAGAGCTCTTCATCAAAAGCACCCCACTCAGTGCGCTTGGAAATGGGGAAGGATCCATCACTATACACATGGTCGAACCCCATTGCTTCCAAGTAGGCGCGTGTGTTGGCGAATTCGACATTGCCAGCATACCAGTATGACGAGGAATAACCAACCCCGCCGAGTTCACGCACAATACTTGGCAGTCGATCGAACTTTCCGAAGTTTCGGATGATCGTCGTCTTCGGTTGTGCGGGGAAACCGCTGAGCACTGCGCAGAGGCCTTGTTCTGTTCGGAACCCGGTCGAATAGAAATTCGTCAGGAGCAATCCGTTTTTCGCAAGCCTCGTGAATT
>JANNYL010000074.1:0-3705 GCA_031410075.1 Flavobacteriales bacterium | reverse complement strand
GCGTTGTCGTCCTTCCGGTCGCTTTGCTTGGCGGTCGTGTCAGTGGTCGCTTTGTGGGCGTGCGACTGGTCGGTGGTACGGCGCGTATCTGCCGCATCCTTCTTCGCTTCCACATCCGGCGTATTCTCCCGGGAAGGGTTCGCACTCGGCTTATCCGTGCGCTCCTTGCCTTGTTCGCCAGCCTTGGGTTGCGTGCTGCTCACGTCCGTCATACTGGATCCTTTCTGGGCACCGCTCGTGGGCGTTGCCGTATTCTTGGTCTGCTCTGCCATGATACTGAATGTGTTTGGGTTTGCGTGATCGGCCGGTCCGCTTTCGGAACTTCAACCGTCCACACCTATGCACTCAGCAAACCATCATCCGTGATCACCGAACCATTGGCGCAGTGGGCCGTTGTATGCGAATTTCCCTGCTACAGCAAGGGTCTACTGCGATCAATGGATCAACGAGCGCTCATCCGTACCGGAATATACTGAGGCGATCGCCCCACGGTCGCGAGGGGAAATCACCCCACTTCCGGTCTCAGATCTCGATCCCGAACATCTTCAATTTGTTGTACAGCGTCTTTCGATCGATGTTCAACACTTCAGCCGTCTTGGACTTGTTGAAACCGTTGCGTTCCAGTGCGGTGAGGATCGCTTGCTTCTCCGCCTCGTGCGAAACCGAGCGCAGATCATCGGATGTTGGGGCGGATGCACTCTCCGACTTCGAGCGCGCGCGCATGGCAGCACCACCGATGATCTCGATAGGCATTTGTTCCATACCCACGGTATCGGTGGTGGAGAGCAGCACGGCGCGTTTGATCACGTTGTTCAGCTCTCGCAAGTTGCCCATCCACGGGTGATCGAGCAGCCGTTCACGGACCTCTGGAGAGAAGTTGTTCGCGGTTCTTTTCAAGCGAGACGCCGCTTGCGCAAGGAAGTGATCGGCAAAAAGCGTGATGTCCTCTTTGCGATCGCGCAAGGGGAGCAGTACAATGGAGAATTCGTTCAGGCGATGGAAGAGGTCTTCGCGGAATCGCCCTTCAGCAGAGGCTACTGTGAGGTCTTCGTTGGTGGCCACAATGATGCGCACATCCACCGCGATCTCTTTGTTGTCGCCGATGCGGCGCACTTTCCGTTCCTGCAGCACGCGCAGCAGCTTTACCTGGTTGTCGTATGTGAGGTTGCCCACTTCGTCCAAGAACAGTGTGCCGCCGTTCGCTTGTTGAAAGCAGCCTTCCTTATCACCGAGCGCACCCGTGAAGGAGCCCTTCACGTGGCCAAAGAGTTCGCTTGTCGCAAGATCAGCGGGTAGCGCACCGCAATCCAACGCTACGAATGGTTTTCCGCTGCGTGCGCTCAATTGGTGGATCTCCTTCGCCACATACTCCTTACCGGTTCCTGTCTCCCCGGTGATCAACACTGAAAGGTCCGTAGGTGCAACCAGCTCAATGTGCTTCTTGAGTTGTTTCGCGAAGGTGCCCGCACCTTGCACGAACTCCGGTACGCCCGCAGCGGTCGGCAGAGCTCTCCGTTCCGCCGTCGGCTTCCGCATCTCCTCGTTCACCTTCTTGTGCGCCAATGCGTCCTCGATGCGCAGTACGATATCGTCAGGGTACAGAGGTTTCACCACATAGTCGTGTGCGCCTTTTCGCATCAGTTCCACGGCGATGCGCACATCGGAGTATCCCGTGATCACGATCACGGGAACGCCGGGTGCGGCTTCGCGGAAGTGGGCGAGCATTTCCAAGCTGTCCGAATCCGGCAGGCGATGATCGCACAGGATGAGGTCGAAGCGATGCTCTTTCAGCAAGGCGAGCGCCGTGGTCTTTCGGCCTGCGGTGTTCACCAAATAGCCTCGCTTCTCCAGGAATTTGGAAAGTAGCAAGCAGATGTCAGTGTCGTCATCTACAACCAGCAATCGTTGTTCGGGCATGGTGTTCAGTTAGGAATAGTGTGTCAATACACGAGGCCCACGTGCTTCAGGCTTTCCAATATAGTGTGCCGATCGAAAGGTTTGGGGAGAAACAGGTCGGCACCGGCCGCCATGGCCAGCACCCGCTCCTGATCCATTGCGCTGATCACGATCACGCGGATATCCGGGTAAGCGCTTTTCAAAAGAGGGATCAACTCATGGCCTTTCCCATCCGGCAGATTCACATCCAAGAAGACCCCGTCATATTCGCTGTTGGCAAGGTTTTTTTTGGCCTCTGCCAAGGTGTTGGCACTGGAAGAAGAAATTCCATGTCGGGCCAGGATCACTTCCAGCAGCAAACAGATCTCCGACTCATCGTCAACCAGCAGCATGTTCGTGCGCCTTGACCCACTAGGCTCATTATCCTGTTGTTGGTGCTCCTTGGTCTCATTTTTCACCCCTACGTTCATCTGGAGTTAAGTCGCGCAAGTGCTATGCCGAAGCGAAATTGTGTGCAATAGCACAACTCGCGGGTCGCCACATAGGGGAATAACCGCCAGCGTCGTGGAACGAAGTCCACAGTGGGTGTGGTATTCATTCCCCACTTTTCCGGTCGATGGCACGCGCAACTTGGTGTTTTCGCTTGTCTTATCCCTTGGCATATGATCGGTTCAGTAGTAGAAAAACATCAACATGGGAAACTTGCTTTACATCATTGCCGTGATCCTGGTGATCGGGTGGCTCTTGGGTGTCTTCGTCTACAGCGCTACAGGGCTCATACATCTTCTCTTGGTTATCGCTGTGATAGCGATCCTCCTGCAGGTGATAAGAGGTCGCAAGGTATTGTGACGGGAGCCACTTGCCTACTCGGAAAATGACCGTCTTGGTCGCGCACGTCGGTGACAGGGCGTCCGGCAGGAGTTCCTTGTTCCACAGCAGTTCCGACTACGACCGCAGACGCTTGCCCTACACCCCGAACTGAACCAGGTGGTGCTCCAAATGCTTTGCGAACAGGTTGTTCCACTCCTGCCCGGTCATCACTCCGAAGCTATGGTTGTCCTTGCCATCGAAGTATTTTGCACCCAAGCCTTGCACTTGGTTGATGTAGGCAATGATGCGTAAACGCTCGGTTTCCAGCACGCGTTCATCGGCGATGATGAATTCCGGGGCCGTGCGCGAGTTCTTCTTGTAGGGCTTTTCGCCCACCACAATGGGTTTCAAGAAACTCTTCAGCAGGAAACGGATCACGGCGTTCGGGCGTTTATGAGCAGCCCCGTAATTGGGGTCGCATACCATCTCGTACGGTTTGCTGCAATGTGCGAGCATTTGGGCGGAGTTCATCTTGCCCCATTGCGGGCGGGCGGTGGTGACAAGCTTATTGATGCGAGCGATGTGGTTATCGCAAATGGTGCGGTCGAAGATGTTCTGCATGGCGTGGGATCGGGCCGAAGATACCCGGGTGCAAGTAGCTCAAGGGGGCTCAGCGCGGTGACGCGTGGCATACCCAAGGCGACGACCGAAGATGTGAGCTACCCTTTCTAAGCTGCTTGCATTCCGAAGGATCGTGTTAAACTTGCGATCCCGTTGAAAAACGGGGTGACAATTGGGGGATTAGCTCAGCTGGCTAGAGCGCTTGCATGGCATGCAAGAGGTCACCGGTTCGACTCCGGTATTCTCCACTTGAAGGCGGTCCGTGATGGGCCGCCTTCTTCAATTATGCCGTTTGCGGTCTACATCATCTACAGCGCATCAATGGAGCGCTACTATGTGGGCCATGCCGAGGATCCCGCTATCAGGCTGGCACGTGAT
>JANNYL010000073.1:0-2619 GCA_031410075.1 Flavobacteriales bacterium | reverse complement strand
TTCGATCCACACCGGGGGCTCGTTCACCTGTACTTCTACCACGACTACACCACGCTGCACACCTTCAGCCTGACCGACGAACTAGCCAAGGGCGATCACAACCTGGACATGATCGCGCTTTTTCCGCCCAATGCGGAGTTCGCAAAACTGGTCGCCTATCGCACGCCCTTCCACAGCAAGATCTTGTTCGGCTTCCTTGTGTTCACCGGAGCAATGACGTTCTTGTTCGGCATGTATGCGGGCATCTCGCTCTTGCTTCTTGCGGTCGCCGGCTTGCGTGGACGGAAGAGCGATCGGCCTCTGCGGGCGCTTCTCGTTGGTGCCGTGTGCAGCCTCATCGTGTTGTTCCTCGTCCCTACCCTGCTCATCAACCAAGGCGTGTTCTACTTCGGTTTAGCCGATGCGACGGATCATATCCTTCCAGCATTGGTCTACTTGCCGATGGTGCTGTGCGTGCTCGCCGCCTCGTTCGTGGTGATCACGTATCGCTCATGGCGTTCACGAACAGCTTCGTCTTTCGCGCGCTTCAGCATGGCCATGAACGCGACAACCGTGGTCGCTTTGGTGGCTTGGCTGATCTACTGGGACCTGGTGTGGCCTTGAGGCTATAACATGGCGCATTGTTGACGATGCTCATCGAGTGGTTCTGCGTGTTGCCTCGGTACTCTCGTGTGGACCTTGGTGTGCGAATAGCGATAGGCAGCGGCTGGAAGTGAACCAACGTCTGACGTGCATACCTTCAGGCCATGCAACGCGCAACCATAGGCTCACTTGTCGTTCTGTTCACACTGCCATGTCAGGGGCAGAACTGGTGCCCGCCCGGCGCTGAATGGACCTATGGTTTCTATAACCAACAAGCTAGCGGCGTTACGCGCGCGTGGTATAGTGCAGATTCCGTAGTGGGGGGCTACAACGCACAACGTATCGATCAGACCATCCACGCCTACCAACCCGTATTCCCTTTCGGGGAACCGTTCACTCAGGAGCTCAACCCGCTCTTCACGCGTTCTGAGAACGAGGTCGTATACATCTGGGACGGTGTTTCGAGCACCTACGACACCTTGTTCTGGTTCGCTGCGATACCGGGCCAGCGTTGGAACCTGCACCATCAGGATGGCTTCGCTCATTTTGATGTGCTCGATACTGGAACCTCAGTGGTGGATGGGATCCCCTTGCGATTTTTGGTAGTGGAGGAACCCATCGTAATGGGTGCGATGGATACCATACGTGAGCGCATCGGATCGGATTTTTTCTACATCGATCCATTAGAGACCATGCTCATTGACTGGACCACGGGCTGGCTCCACTGTTACCGAGATAATGCCCTTGATGAGTTCCAAGGTGCATTTTGGTCAGGTGCGTGCGACTTCAACGTCTATATACCTGAAAAGAAAGTGACCGGGATCACACTTTTCCCCAACCCTGGCACGGATCACTTCACGATGCATATTCCACTAGGGCCGAACACGATCATCATGTGCGATGCGCTCGGTCGAAGTGTGCTTGTTCAGCGATCAACAGGAGGTAGTGTCGAGATCGATGCTGCTGATCTGCCAGCAGGCACCTATCTGGTGCGAATGGTCAATGCAGCCGGAATGTCTGTACACGTGAAATGGATCAAGCAATGAGAACAACAGTACTCGCCCTGCCCATTTTCGTTTCCTCTTTGCTGAACGCTCAGAGCTGGTGTCCGCCAGGAGCCGAGTGGAGCAATACCTTCTCCAATGGATGGACATTTGAAGGGTTCGCGCGGTTCACATTCAGCGGCGATACCATCATCGGATCCTTACCGAGCCAGAAGATCCAATTGCACGCGGAAGGGCTCAACTTCGGCGATCCGACCGCTTGGGACTTGGGCCCGTACTTCACAACGGTCGACGGTGACCTCGTGAGCATATGGACCGCTGCGGGGTTCGACACGCTCTACCATTTCGGCGCGGTTCCCGGCGATCACTGGAACCGTACGCTCGCAGATGGGTCGGACAGCATGGCCCCATTGACCATCGCGGATACGGGAAACATGGTGATCGATGGGGTGCAGTTGCATTTCCTGGTCGCCACCGACGGTGACACGATCGTCGAACGTTTGGGTTCGCTCCATCATGTGTTGCTTCCGTGGGTGCCTGTTACGCTCGATGCCGCCGACGGTGCATTGCGTTGTTACAACGACTTCGAGATCGATCATGTGGACCCGAATTGGTCGTACGGGTGCGCTTCATTGCTAGGTATCGAACCCGAAAACCCACTTCTGGAATTGGTACCCGCGCCCAACCCCGGCACCGATCAATTCACCATCGAGCTTCCATCGCGTGATCAACAGGCGACGGTGATCCTACTGGACGTTTCGGGTAGAGAAGTATGGCGCGAAGTGTTGCGGTCAGAAGCGAATACTGTACACACTTCATCCCTCAGTCTTGGTTTGTACGACTACCGCATTTGTGCAAAAGACGGCGGCTTACTGGCTCATGGCCGGTGGATGAAGGAATGACGGCCTGAACTGCTGCTGTGGTTTCAAGCTGAAACAGGGCCTTTTCACTCATTTTCAAGAGTTTCCGGCACGTCGCCTATTGACAACAGGGTCGACTAAGCGTCAATTTTGGTCGCTTAATATGACAATTG
>JANNYL010000072.1:0-3490 GCA_031410075.1 Flavobacteriales bacterium | reverse complement strand
GGGGAAAGTTGTTCCCAAAACATCATGAACGTGGCTCCCGAGGTGATGTTCATCTCGCTGAACTCGAATTGGATGCTGCCAATTCGACCTTCCGCGATCATGCGGGACGCGCCCTTCAAGACCAGATGATCGTGGCCTTCGGTATCCACTTTCAAAATATCGATGTGATCGATCCCGTTCGCCGCACAAAAACCATCCACGCTATCCAGTTCCACTTCTACCACCTCCTTCACCACTTGTGGACCATGGGTTTGCGGCTTGGAGGAGGCGTCGTGCAAAGACGAAATACGATCGCGTTCCTGTTTATAGAACGGGGCCTTACCCGGCTTGTCGCTCAATGCTTTCGTCACTACCACCAAACCTTCCGCATTCGGGAAACGTGCTACCAGTTCAGCGGCCACCGCAGGGTCTGGCTCAAAGGCATAAATGCGGCGATCGCCCGCCTTGGTGTTCCGTAGCGCCAATTCACTATAGTCGCCCCTGTTCGCACCAACATCGAAAATAGTGATCGCTCGTCCGCCCACTTTCGAGAGACTCTCGCGCATGGCTATTTCCTCTACCGCTTTGGAAGCGAACGGCTGGCCATGGCCAAGACCTGAGGCGCCGATATCTATAAGCCGCTCAAAGAGGCCCATATAGCGCTTCTTCATTCCGAACCGAGCGATCACGAATGAACCTATTCCCATGCGTTTGGTTGTACGGACCGCGAAGGTATCCGGCAATGTGGAAGACCTCTGTAATGAAAGAAGCGCCTTGCGGCGCTTCTTTGAATTGGAACGGAACAGTTCCTTATTCGCTCTTCGGCTCAGCCGCCTCATCCGTGGCAGGGGCGGCTTTCTTAGCACCACCACTGCGGCTACGGCGCGTCTTCTTCACCTCTGCACCAGCCTTTTCCTTGGTGGAATACAGTGTGTTGAAATCGACCAGTTCGATCATCGCCATCTCGCTTGCATCACCCAATCGAGGTGCCATCTTGATGATCCGCGTGTATCCACCAGGGCGACCCGCGATCTTCGGGGCCACATCACGGAACAGAGCGGCAACAGCCTCCTTGTTCTGTAAATAGCTGAAGACCACACGACGGCTGTGCGTATTGTCCGCCTTGCCTTTGGTGAGCAAAGGCTCCACGAAAATGCGGAGCGCTTTCGCTTTTGCCAACGTGGTATTGATCCGCTTGTGCTCGATCAGTGAGCAAGCCATGTTACTAAGGAGCGCCTCGCGGTGCGCCTTGGTGCGGCTCAGATTGTTGTTCTTGTTTCCGTGTCTCATGGTGCGATCGTTTGGGCGCGCCCCCGGAGTTTCATCCAGGGTCGTGCTCTTGCATTACTCCTTGTCCAGTTTGTATTTCGCCACGTTCATTCCGAAGCTCAATCCCTTGTTCTCCACCAGGTCTTCGAGTTCGGTGAGGCTCTTCTTTCCGAAATTCCGGAACTTCAAAAGGTCGTTCTTGTTGAAGCTCACCAGATCACCCAACGTCTCGATGTCCGCTGCCTTCAAGCAATTCAGGGCACGCACGCTCAAGTCCATATCGACCAATTTGGTCTTGAGGAGCTGGCGCATGTGCATGCTTGTCTCGTCCATGTCGTCATGGTCGCCACGGCTGCTGCTGGAGCTACCACCACCACCTGCTGGACGGTCTTCCAATTCGAGCGTAATGCGCTCATCGCTGAACAACATGAAGTGGTGGATCAGGATCTTCGCCGCCTCTTGCAAAGCGTTCTTCGGACTGATGCTGCCATCGGTCATCAGTTCCAATGTGAGCTTCTCGTAATCCGTTTTCTGCTCAACGCGGGTGTTGTCCACGCTGTATTTCACGTTCTTGATCGGGGTGAAAATGCTATCGATGAAAATAGTACCGATTGCCGAGCCTTCCACCTTGTTCTCGTCCGCAGGAACATAACCACGGCCCTTGCCAATAGTCACTTCCACGTTCAACTTCACGTTGCTATCCATGTGGCAGATCGCCAACTCGGGGTTCAACACTTGGAAGCCCGTTGTATGCTTGCCGATATCACCAGCCGTAAAGCCGTCCTTACCGCTAACGGTGAACGAGACTTTCTCCGTGCTCACGTCCTCCAATTGGCGACGGAAGCGAACCTGCTTCAGGTTGAGGACGATCTCGGTAACGTCTTCAATAACGCCTTTGATGGTGCTGAACTCGTGCTCGACACCATCGATGCGAACACTAGTGATGGCATAGCCTTCGAGGCTGCTGAGCAGAATACGGCGCAGTGCGTTGCCGATGGTAATGCCATAGCCTGGCTCCAAAGGGCGGAACTCGAACGTGCCGCGCTGTTCATCGGATTCGATCATCACGACCTTGTCTGGTCGTTGGAAATCAAGAATGGGCATGTGCTGTTGGTCTTGTGTTCGTTGGTCTATTGTCGATTCTCCGTTGTCAATTTTCCTTCCTCACGTTGGGCTGCCTGACAACAAACAGCAAAACGGTATCACATTCTTACTTCGAGTACAATTCCACGATCAGTTGCTCGCGGATGGTTTCTGGTATCTGCGCACGCTCTGGAAGAGCGATCATTTTTCCCGACAATGTTGTTGGGTTGAAATCGAGCCAATCGAAACGGCGCGGGTTAACGCTCACACTGTTGGTGATCGCTTCCAAGCTGCGGCTGCGCTCACGCACTGCTACTGTATCACCTGGGCGCAATGTGTAGCTGGCAATGTTCACTACACCATTGTTCACCGTGATGTGACCATGGCCTACCAACTGGCGAGCGGCCCGGCGTGTAGGAGCGATGCCCATGCGGAACACCGTATTGTCCAACCGAGCTTCGCAAAGGGTCAAGAGCACTTCGCCCGTGATACCTTTTTTGCTGGCCGCGGTTACGAACATCTTCTGGAACTGGCGCTCCAGAATACCGTAGATGTACTTCGCCTTTTGCTTCTCTTGCAACTGGGTGCTGTACTCGCTTTCCTTCTTGCGACGCTTCGCTGTTAGGCCGTGCTGGCCGGGTGCATGGGGCTTACGCTCCATCCACTTGTCCGGTCCGAAGATCGGCTCTTTGAATTTGCGGGAGATCCGCGTCTTGGGTCCTGTGTATCGTGCCATGGTTCTTCTTGTTGGGGCGCGGGATCCTGCGCCCTTACTGGGATCTTGTTAAACGCGACGCTTCTTCGGTGGACGGCAACCGTTGTGGGGCATCGGTGTGAGATCGATGATCTCGGTAACCTCGATACCACTGTTGTGCAGAGCACGGATGCAGCTTTCACGCCCGCTTCCTGGCCCTTTCACATAGACCTTCACTTTGCGAAGGCCCGATTCGAACGCCTCGCGTGCAGCCTCTTCAGCGCTCACTTGGCCTGCGTATGGGGTGTTCTTCTTGCTTCCGCGGAAACCCATTTTGCCACCGCTGCTCCAGCTGATCACTTCGCCTTTGTTGTTGGTGAGGCTCACGATAAGATTGTTGAAGGTGGCGCGGATGTGGGCCTGCCCGAAGGCCTCCACAAGCACGTTCTTCTTCTTCTTCTTGCC
>JANNYL010000071.1:0-1455 GCA_031410075.1 Flavobacteriales bacterium | reverse complement strand
GGAAATGGTGCTCGGTATTCGCCTGTTCAAGGAAGACACGAGCGCACCAGGGCTGAGCGACGACCCGAAGGTGTACAGCATTGTGCCGCTCGCCTTTCCTGTGATCGCTGGCTCGGGCACCATTACCACCATTCTCTCCCTGCGTGCTGAATTCGCAGCGGTGAATATTTTGATCGCCATCCTGCTGAACATGATCCCCGTGATCCTTGTGCTGATGCTTACCGGACGCATCGAACGCTTGCTTGGTCGCGTTGGATTGATCGTCTTGCGCAAAGCGTTCGGCATCATCCTGCTGGCGATAAGTATCAAGCTGTTCGCGGGAAACATCACGTATTTGTTCCCGCATTTGGCACCATGAGCGTAACGGCCTACACGGACGGAGCGGCGAGTGGCAACCCTGGCCCAGGTGGCTACGGTGTAGTGCTCGAAGCCGGAAAGCACCGTCGCGAATTATGGGGAGGGTTCCGCCGCACCACCAACAACCGCATGGAATTGCTGGCGACCATTGTGGCCATGGAATCCCTGAAACAACCAGGAACAGAGATCACCATCGTAAGCGATAGCAAATACGTTGTGGATTCCGTTGAAAAGGGCTGGGTGTTCGGTTGGGAGAAAAAGAATTTCGCCAAGAAGAAAAACCCCGATCTGTGGAAGCGCTTCCTATTGATCTATCGCCAACACAAGGTGAGATTCCATTGGATACGTGGACACAATGGGCACCCGCAGAACGAGCTGTGCGACCAATTGGCTGTTGCGGCGCGGGAGCAAAAGGACCTGCCTGCGGATGAGGTGTACGAGCAGATGGGCGAGAACGACGGTCTATTCTCCTAAAGACCTTGGGTTCTCGTTCATTGCCCAGTCAATGGGAGCACCGTGGATAAGGCACGAGCCGAGGTCCGCACATGAAGCACGTATATGCTTGGGGGCAGGTGAGATACTTCGAGCCGGTCATTGACGATACGCAACGTTACTTTTCGTCCTATGCTATCGAAGACCTCGGCAAGTAGAACCTCTTCACCACTTCCAAGAAGTAGCCTTATGCTTTGGTCTTCGAATACCCACCAAGTGGACAAATTCGGGACCGGTTCATCAACCCCCGATCCCGGACCCTCATATCGGAATAAACCCCCGCTCGCCGTGTATGCATAAATGGCGCCGTCAAACGTTTGGATCCGATTCACTCTCGTGCTATCTATGTGATATTCTGACCAGTTCACCCCGCCATCTCCGGTGGACATTACCAATCCGTCTTCCCCGGATATCCAAATACTGTCTGCGGAATAGGAACTAATGTCCCATAGGTCCGCGGAGGAAGGAGTCAGTACGTCAATCCATGTCTGACCCGCATCCGGGCTCCGGACTACCCGCCCGTTATTACCGACCAGCCAAATGTTGTTCGAATCAGTCCATTCAGCCGACCTGAGCCACTCATTGGTTTCAAGTGATAGCTGCCAT
>JANNYL010000070.1:0-1961 GCA_031410075.1 Flavobacteriales bacterium | reverse complement strand
GAACGAAGACTTTCCGCATATCGCGGGACTCGCACAGTTCATGAACATGTACGATCTGTTACCGAAGAGTATCGTTGTCGGGGTCGCCAACAAAGGGCCTTCGCGCTATCACGACTTCACATCACCAAGCAAGGTTGAGAGTGATATGGTTTGGATACCCACCAACGGCGGTTCAGCAGCCTTCATTGATTTTCTTCAGGAGGAAGTGCAACCGCTCGTGAATCAGCGCTACAAGGTGAACGGAACACGCATAGTGATAGGGCAATCGCTCGGAGGGCTGCTTTGTGCGGAGATCCTCTTCAAGCGACCGGAGCTCTTTGACAATTATGTCATTGTTAGCCCCAGCTTTTGGTGGGACAACGGTTCACTTGCGAACGGGTCCGAGGCGTGGGTGCGAGATCATAGCACGTTGCAGAAGAAGATCTTCCTGGCTATGGCGCATGATGATGATATGATGCAACCTCAAATGGACAAACTGGTCGCTGCTCTGAAAACTTACGCTAAGGCGCCCCTGCAGTGGACCTACGTTCCGTTCCCGGAGGAAAGTCACGCAACGATCCTGCACCGCGCGGTATACCGTGGGTTCGAGTGGTTGACGAGCGGGAAGTAGGATCGGTCCGGTCCGCTTCCTAGAGCATTTCGATTTTCCGCAGGATGCTGCGAGCAGCGCGGTGTCCCATCGCGAAAGATCCTTGCAATAAGAAGCCACCAGTTGGTGCATCCCAATCCACCATTTCGCCGATCGCGAACATGTGCGGGTGTCTTTTGAAAGCGAACTCAAAGGTCAGATCCTCGGTCCGAATTCCCCCGACCGTAGAGATCGCTTCGGGCAGTGGCCTTAGACCCTTTACCGGCACGCGCAACATCTTGGTATCCTGAACGAGATCATCAGGAGAGAAGAACCGCTCCTTTGGGGTCATGGCTTTTACCATGGCCAACTGGGCGCGATCGAGATGCAGCCCCTTTGGATAATCCTTTGGTGTGCTACCCGATAATTTGTGGAGCAGTTGCTCCAGCGAATTGTTCGGCTTCAGGTCGATGTTGATATACGCTTGTTCGCCTTTGTCCATTGCGGCCCGTAGTGCAGGAACAACCGGATAGATGGCGTTCCCTTCCAATCCGTGTTCGGTGATCGTGGCTTCTCCCATCACGCTTTTGTCGCCGGCAGTAACACGTATGTTTTTCAATGGCTTGCCGGCGTGTGCTGCGATGAAGTGCGCTGGCCAATCCACGTTGATCCCACAATTGGACGAGCGGAACGGAATGGTCTCTATTCCGATCGGAGCGAAGAGCGGAGGCCAGATCCCTGTTGAACCGGTGATCGGCCAGGAGGCCCCGCCCAATGCGAACAATACGAAGTCCACTTCCAGAGCAGAACGACCATTTTCGTTCTCGATGATCGGTCGCACCTTCTCATCGAAGCCATCGAACACATGCTCCAAATGGAATTGAACCCCGCGGGTGATCAGCCGATCACGGATGGCTTGCAACACTTCAATGGGTTTGATGCCCTTGGTGGGGAACACGCGCCCACTGCTGCCTTCGAATGTTCCAATGCCCATCTCCTGAAACCATGCCCGCAATTCGATGGGGCCGAATACGTCCAGCGCTTCATCCAGAAAGCCGGTTGGCGAATACATTGCTTTCAGTTCAACTCCCTCCGCGCTATTGGTCAGGTTGAAGCCGCCTTGGCCTGCGACCAGGAATTTCCGCCCTATCGATCGTCCGTGTTCGTAAACATGAACCTCGTGGAAAGGGGCAAGCATATCTGCTGCGATCATTCCGGCCGGCCCGCCTCCAATGATCGCTATTCGCTTCCGTTCCATGGGTGCAAAGGACTGGGATCATTGTTCATTTTCCACGCGATCGTATCACAATAGACCTCTTTCATAATTCACTGTTGTCCGGGAAACCTGCAGGAGACTGCGGCTCATGGCCGCAGTGACATTGGTGTAGGAAGC
>JANNYL010000069.1:0-7920 GCA_031410075.1 Flavobacteriales bacterium | reverse complement strand
AATTGGGTGAACAGCAGCAACAGCAATCTGCTGGACGGTACGCTCGGTTCGTTCAGCACCACCACCGGGGCACTTACATGGGCCACCTATATCGGCAGTGTGCAAGATGAAGTAGCTCAAGCAGTTGTGGTAGATGAAACCACACACAGAGTTTACTTGGCGGGTATTACCACCGCTGTAGCTTTCGCGCCGAACAACTGCGATGTGCCCATCTCCGGCAACTTTCCCCGGTGCAACACCGCCCCGCAGTACCAAGGCGTGCCCGGTGTTGGCAACGGCGATGTGTTCGTCATGAAGTTCAAAGCCGCCACCCATGCGTTGGAGTGGTCAGCGATCCTGGGCGGCAGTGAGCGGGATGACCCTCATGCTTTGAGCTTGCTAACCGGGGAGTCAGGTACCACGCAACTAGTGGTGGGGGGCTACACCCCCAGTGGTTCGTTCGGCTCCACCGGTATACCGGTCGTCAACAATGGCAGTTACTACTACCAAGGTGAACATGCCGATGCTGCAGCTACGGATGCCCTGCACTATGATTCTTACGTATGGGTTTTCGACAAGGAGCAGCAGTTCGTTATGGGTACCTATGTGGGCGGCGTGGGTGACGATCTCGGTTGGGCCGTTGCCGCCGCTGGTGAAGACCGGATCTACCAAGTGGGTAGTGCGCGCAGTGTAGCCGAGTTCCCGTTCAATTGCCCACCCACCGTAGACCCTTGGTGCGACGAGAGCTATGCGAACACCTTGAACGGCACCACGGACGCGAGCTATGTGCAGTTGAAGTACGATGTAACCATCGGTTTGGAGGAAGAAGTAACAACCTCGCTAGCGCCCTACACCCTCTATCCCGTGCCGAGCACTGGGGCCCTAACCGTGCGCGGCGATGGGAACAAACTACCGGCAGACCTGCGCATCGACGTGATCGATGCGTTGGGGCGTTGTGCGTATCTGCATAGCAACACACGTGCATCAGGACATGCGCTCACGTTGCACTTGGATGCGCTGCCAGCGGGTGTGTACATGCTGCGCCTGCGTTCGGCAAGTACGGGCCAATTGGCCACGTTGCCCTTCATCCTCCAGCACTGATGCGCCGGTTGCTGTGGCCACTGTTGTTCGCGGGTGTGCCGTGCTTGGGCCAGTGGAGCACCTTGGGCACAGGCATGGATAACCCCGTGCGCGATGTGCTCTATGATGCGGATGCCGAGCGCCTCTATGCCGTTGGCGGTTTCCGCACCGCCGGTGGCGATACGATGAATGGGGCCGCTTGGTGGGATGGTGCGACCTGGCATGCCATGGGCCAAGGGTTGCAGCCGGATGCGAATGGCAATACCATTGCAAAACGAGGGGTAGAGTTGGTGGTAGGTGGTGCTTTTGAATACGCAGGCACGGCAGCGAACACCTTCAAACTCGCGTGTTGGACGGACGAGACCTGGATGGCATGTCCACCTGGTGTTGCACCGAACAAAGGGGTGATCCGCGCACAGTTCGTTGATTCGCTGCTGTACATCTCTGGCGGCTTCGCTTCTGTGGGTGCCGTGCAAGCGGATAATGTGGCCGTAAGACAGAACGGTGCTTGGCAACCAGTTGTAAGGGTTGGTCTGTTGGACACCATCTGGGGTGTGTCGTGCGTAGAACGCTACCAAGGCGACTTGTACATCGCAGGCAATCTGATGGCCAGCAACGGGCTATCGGATATCGGCCGGGTGGTGGGCGACAGCCTCGTGGGTGTGGGCCAAGGCATACTGGGCGACCCTTGGGTGAACGACATGATCGTTTACAACGGCCTGCTGTGGGTGGGGGGCTACTTCTTCCAAGGTGCGGGTAATGCGGCCAGCATGCTCATGTGCTGGAACGGGAGCGAGTGGTTCGATCCCTTCCCGCAGGTGGAGGTTCAGCAACAAGTGAGACGGTTCTTGATCCATGAAGGATCCCTGTATTTCGCCGCAGCGATCCACCTGCAAGGCGAGTCATCTTATCATCCGCTAGCCCGCTTCGATGGGGAAAACCTTTGCTTGCTCGGTGGTACTGGAGGGCTTGTTTATGCCATGGCCGGGAACGATGATCAGTTGTACTGCTCTGTGAGCTACGACCCCTTCGGCCCTGACAGCTTGGATGCGAATTGGATAGCGAGCTTGGACCTTACCTACCCCGCGGATACGTGCTTGGAGATCAGCACCGGGGTCTCGGAAATTCCGGAAGGATCCTTTGTGGGCGTTTCGCCCAACCCCACAAATGGCTTGGTATATCTGGCACCTCTACGCGCCACCGGCAAAATCTTCTATGTTCAACTTGTTGATGTGATGGGGCGCACCCTGATGCATGGTACAATGTCGCTCGCTGATGGCCCGTATCTAGACCTTACCAGGTTGCCCGCAGGCTCTTATCGTTTGCGTGTGAATAATGAAGACCAAATGCGATCAACAACCATTGTAAAGTACTGAAGAATAAGTTGTAATAGACATCGCCGCCACCACCTACATTCGCGGCCCCAAAACGAAAAAGCCATGGCCAGCACCGCCGACGTGAACATCGGATCATACATCCGCTTCAACAATGATATCTGCCAGATCATGGAATGGCAGCACCGCACACCGGGAAACCTCCGTGCGTTCTACCAAGGCAAAATGCGCAACCTGCGCAACGGCAAGCTGAACGAGCACCGCTGGCGCAGCGGAGAGCCGATGGAAGTGCTGCGCGTGGAAATACACGAATTGCAATACCTCTATCGCGAAGGTGACAACCTGGTGCTGATGAACCCCAACAGCTTCGAGCAACTCTACGTGCCAGCAGCCTTGTTCGGCGAGGCCATGGGTTTCATGAAAGAGGAAATGATCATGCAAGTGGGTTTCGAAAGTGACGTGGCGATCTTTGCCCGGCCTCCGAAAGTGGTTGAATTGGAAGTGACCTACACGGAGAACATCGTGAAAGGCGACACCAGCAACAAGGTGATGAAGACCGCCAAGCTCGAGACCGGTGTCGAGATCAACGTTCCTTCATTTGTCGACATCGGCACGGTGGTGCGGATCGATACGGAGACCGGGGAGTATCTGGACCGTGTGAAGAAGTAGTCTTGACCCACTAGGTCAACCGATAAAACCCCATGGGTGCGCCCATGGGGTTTTCTGTTTTCTGACGCAGATACCTTTACCCCCGCAAATGGACCTGAAAGAACCCATTACCGCCTCGCAAGTGGCCGATATGATCGGTGCAAGAGCGCTGGGTAATACACAAAGGCTTGTTACGGGCATCAACGAGATCAACAGGGTGCGCGATAGCGACCTGCTGTTCGTAGACCATCCGAAATACTACACAAAGGCGTTGAACAGTGCAGCATCGGTGGTGCTGATCAACAAGGACGACGTGCCCATCCCGGAAGGCAAGGCCATTATTTTTTGCACCGACCCCTGTGCTGAGTACAATAAGCTCGTCGCGCATTTCAGTCCTCGCTTGGGCTGGGGTGGCCTTGGCCCTTCGATCGGTGAGAACACTGAGGTGCATCCGTCGGCGGTTATCGGTCCGGAAGTGCGCATCGGCAAGGACTGCCGGATAATGCCCGGTGTGGTGATCTATGGCCCCGCGACCATTGGCGACCGCGTGACCATCCACGCGAACACGGTGCTCGGCGCGGATCCGTTCTATTTCAAAAAACGTGAAACGGGTTACGACAAAATGATCCCGTGCGGCAGCGTTGTCATCGAGGACGATGTGGAGATCGGTGCGCTCTGCACCGTGGATCGCGGCGTAAGCGCCGATACACGCATTGGACAGGGCACGAAACTGGACAACCATGTGCAAGTAGGCCACGACACACTGATCGGGGCGAGATGCTTGATCTGCGCGCATGTGGCGATCGCGGGTGCCGTTGTGATCGAGGATGGCGTTACGCTTTGGGGCCAAGTGGGCATACCCAGCAAAGTCACGGTAGGCAAAGGAGCGGTGATCCTGGGGCAAAGCGGGATCATGAGCAGCGTGGAAGGTGGTAAGAGCTACTTGGGATCCCCGGCCACCGAGGCGAAACAGAAATTGCGCGAGATCGCCCTCAGCGCCAAGCTACCGGAGATCGTCAAGAAGCTCGGTATTTGAAATGACACGACTGGACCGCATCAATGAACGGTTGAACTTGAAGGAGTTCCAGCTCGGTGCATTGCTGGATGTAACCAAGGCGATCAACAACAACCTGCAACGCGAAGAGTTGCTGAAGCTCTACGCGGAGATCATGCACGATGAGTTGGGCATTACACGGCTCATGCTCTTCGAGAATAGTGGAGGTTGGCGCTGTGCACATGCGTTCGGCGCGGATGAGAGCCAGCAACTTGTTGATGTTCGTCCATTGATCGAACGGTACAAGGACATTCAGTTCATCGGTACGGCAGATGAAGCATTGCTCACAGGATTCGACATCGCGGTTCCTGTTTTCCACCGCGAGCTTCCGTTGGCCTTGTTACTGATCGGCGATATTGACGAGGAAGAGCGTCGCGTAAGCCCGGCAGTGAAGCATATGAACTTCATTCAAACGCTCACCAATCTGATAGCTGTGGCGCTGGAAAACAAGCGGCTCGGAAAGGTGGCCCTGCAACAAGAGCGTGACAAACGGGAACTTGAACTCGCTGCTGACATGCAGACGATGTTGATCCCGCGTGATCTTCCCAACGATGCATCGGTGCAGGCCGCCGCGTGGTACTTGCCCCATCGCCAAGTTGGTGGCGACTATTACGATCTGATCCGCATCAACGAGCACGAACTGGTGCTCTGTGTGGCCGATGTGAGCGGCAAGGGCATGGCGGCCGCATTGCTGATGTCGAACTTCCAAGCGACGCTGAGGGCTATGCTGATGTTGGGGTATACGCAGCTGGACAAGCTGGCAGTCGACCTGAACGAACTGGTTATGGAACGAGCACGAGGTGAACGCTTCATCACGCTTTTCATCGGTACGGTCGATACACGCACCGGAACCATACGTTATGTGAATGCCGGACATAACGCTCCGATCCTCTGGCGCGATGGCGTATTGAGCGAATTGAAGTCAGGTTGCATTGCACTGGGCATGTTGCCAGAGCTGCCTTTCGTGAACCTGGGTGAAGCCAAAGTCGGTGGCGGAATGCTGATGAGCTACACGGACGGCCTCATCGAACAGGAAGACATATATGGAGCCGCGTTCGAAACAACCCCTTTGGAAAGAGCGCTTCGACAATTCTCGGGTGCTGGACCACAAGCGGTGAACGAGGCATTGATCTCAACGTTCGAAGCACACCGCGCTGGCCTTCCATACTTGGACGACATAGCATTGCTGACATGCAGGTTCGCTTAGGCGATCACATTGTCGTTAGCCTGACACCGTTGCGCCTTGATCGTACAACGCCACCTTATTGAACGTTTGTCCAGGTCGATCCCGTAGCCCTCAAACGCTCGATTCCTTGGTTCGCTCAGGATACTTCAGATCCATGACCACCAATAGTGCCGTGAAGCCCCAGAACGGAACACTGGCCTTATCCAGGTCCAGGAAATTGTTGAGCGAACCATGTATGTAATAGGTGATAAGACCGAAAAACGCCGCACCCAACAATCGGCGATCCGCACCTTTCGGCATTCGCAACCAAGCACGAATCGCTGTGCGGCACGAGACAGCGATCAGAGCGATCACGATGATCATACCGGGGAGGCCTTGTTCCGCGAGCGGCCCTAAAAACTCGCTATGCGCATTCCCGCCAGTGCCGAAGTTGGTACTGATGATGGTACGATCCTCTGCGGCTTGGAAAGGAGCGTATTGGAACATATAGGTACCTGGTCCCCAACCGGTGATGGGCTTCAACTCGAACATGCGAAGCGCGCAGTTCCAACGATTGAAACGTTCGAGGTTGCTCGCATCCGAACTGATGTTACCGATGGAACTCACGTGTTTGCCAAGGTCATCGCTGCTTTCATCGTGATTGCGGCCCAAGGCAATGGTGATCTGTTCCTGGTTCACCAGGTAAATACTTCCAACGACCAACGCTGAAGCGGCGACCAGCCAACCCGGGATCCTTAAACGCAGGATCATCAGCATACCGAAGGCACCAACAACACCGACCCACGCAGCACGTGTGTACGAGAATATCATACCCAAAGTCAGCACGATAAGCAGAACGATCGCGAAGGCCTTACGGCCGGCAGAATATCCAGGCATGCTCACTGCCGTAACCGCGAACGGGAAAAAGAACGCGATGATGGCACCGTAGCTCGTATGGTCCTTGAAGAAAGGTTCCATCACCCAGTGTGCTGGGTCCTGTGCGAAATGAAAAGAAGCATGCCTTACCAAGGTGTACAGAATAACCAGTGAAAGCCCCCCGAGGTAAAGCCAGAAAAACCGGTGGCGGTGTCCTTCATTCTCGAACAAACGAGTGCACAGGAAATACATCGTGGAGACGAACCAGAGGCGCGCTGCCAAATACTTCACACTTATCATAGGCATGCTGCTCGTGATGATGCACACGGCCATCCACAGTAATTGCACACCAATGACCACAGTGACGGGATGTCGCCAGACGCGCGCGTCGATGACGTTCTTTTCCAATCCCAATTTCAGCAAGAACAGCAACATGAGCGCCACCATGAGCGGTTCTGTAGGCAAACTGACCCCGATACCACCAAGGTCCAATTGCTCCAGGTTGATCGACAGCGGTGTAGCGAAAACAATGAAAAGCAGCAACCTATCGGCCGCGGCAATGAGCGCCCAAGCAACCAGTGCGACCAACGGCAGTGCCACCAACCACGGGAACTCGTTCGCCAAAAGCACACCGTTCACCAGAAGGAAAAGCACACAGGCGATCGGTATCCAGTGGTCGCGAAGTAGCCGCACCATCAGCACTCAGGTATGTTGTTCGCGGCCCAGCAAAGTCGGCTCGCGTAGAACGACAAGCAGGAAGCAAAGCAAGCTGGCCGAAAGGACGGAAACCAGAACGATCAGCCAGCGAACGGGGTAGACCTTCTTGTCCGGTACTTCCGGATACACGACAACGTTCGTGTAGGTCAGTTCCTTGGTCATATCAGCCACAATGTGCTCTTTGTCCTGCAACGCCTGGTTGTATTGAGCGCGGAACATTCCACCGAGGTCAGTGAGACTTTTGAATTCTCCACCCTTGGTCTCCAGCTCTTTCATCATACTCAATACTTCTTCCTTCTGGGCTTGCGTGCCGCCACGGGTGAGCAATCGAACGTATCCCTTGGTGAGTTCCTGGGTCTGGCTTTCGTAAACAAGCAGGCCACTGCTGTTCCGCAAGTAGTTCAACCGTGCCTCGAGGCTGTCCAGTTTTCGAGTGGCGTTCCGCAGAGTACGATCAGCTATGGCCAGCACCTCTTCTGATTTTTCGCGTTGCAGTCTTCGCGCAAGAAGGTTCGCTTGGTCCAGCACAGCTTGAACGATGTCACGCGCCGTGGTCGGATCCTCATCGGTCACCTCGATCTGTACGCTTTCGAATCGCGTCTTGCTGATCTCGAAGCGCTCGAGGAACAGGTTGTAAAGCGCGTTCCGGCCGCCCTTGAAAGCAGTATCGAGCCGATAGTGGTTGGCCAGATCGAACCGCACCAGAATACTATCTCGGATACTGTTGCTCTCGAGCAATTGCAAGAGCTGATCCGCACGTGTTTCGATAGAGTAGCTATTGAGGTTCACAGGGTACACGATCGCCATGGACCGGTAGCGCGGCCTCATTATCAGCGGATGGCTGATCAATGCTGAAAGACCCAAAGCGGCAAGTGCCACACCGATGAAGAGGCGCCTCTTCGCTGATAGCACGTGTACGAAGCGCATGAAAGAGAACGGTTCATGCATGAGCTTCGTGGATGTTTTGGAGTTGCTGTTTGATCGCGATCAGAACAAGAGCAAGGAAAAGCCCGCTCAGAGCCGATACGACGACAATTAGCCAGCGAACAGGATAACTCTTCTTATCG
>JANNYL010000068.1:0-5062 GCA_031410075.1 Flavobacteriales bacterium | reverse complement strand
GTTGGAGTCGGATCGGCGGATCCGAGCAGATCAGCCTTGTTCGCAATACGTATGGTGTGGTCGCGCTTGTAGTTCCTATAGCCGTCGGTACCGGTGCCGAGGTTGCCGGTCCATTCCATGGTGAGGGCATAGTGGTGGAGCATCTGTGGCCTATTTCTTCAACGCTTCGCGTTTTTCTTCCAATGACGGAAGCTTTTTGATGTAGTCAGCGGGATCCCAGGTGAGGTCCCAATTCCGAAGGTAGTCGGCAAGCGGAGGAAGGCCCATTTTCGCCCTTCGCTCATCAACATGTTCAGGATCATCTAGCGGGGAAACGTAGTAGGCACCCGTGGCTGGATCCCGGCCGATCTGGCTGCCATAGGTCTGTCGTTTTCCCTGGCCCAAAGCCACGCGATTCTCCAACAACGCCAGGCTGCTCGATCGTGCGTTGCCTTTCGCAACGGCCTCGCGCATCATCGGCAGGTAGTGCTCTTGGGTAGCCTGATCGGAGTGCTGGATCACCAGGAATAGCGTCGTGTTGCCGTTACTGCCGACCACATCCGCTCCAAGCCAACCGCGCGTATCCAGGATTTCCTTCACCACGATCAAGTTCAAGGAATCCTTCTCGCGCATCTTTCGCCACAGGTCCTTCATCTGCTCGGAGTCCCGGCCGTGTTCTGCTTCAACGGCATCCATTTGTTGGCGAAGGCCTTGGTCCTCCTGCTCGACGGAGTCCAACAATGCAACCAACGGTTTGTCGTAGGTGGCCTCGATGCGTTCCTTGTTGGCACGCACCAGCTGACAGAGCGGCTCCCAGCGGGGATCGCTATGCAGCTTTGTAAGATCGGCATCACCGATCATATGGGAAAAGTTCGCGTAGTTCGACTTGGTGGCGATCCTGTTCAACTGGAAGAAGGCCGAGTCCGATGAACCGGCGAGGGCCCAGGAACACGCAGCGTTGTAGCGGTCGTTGGGCAGACCTTTCCATTCATTGGACCTGAAAGCCGCGGTGTAGGTTTGAGCAGAAGCGAGGAAGTCCTTCTGTTCGTACAAGGAATAGGCTTTGCTCACAAGGGTTCCGTATTCCGTGCTGACTTGCGCATGCGCCGAAGTCGCAGCACAACACAGGAAGAAAAGCTGGGCGGAAGAACGGAGTGTTCGCATGCCTGCGAACTTACATCATCAAATAGCGAGCATCGCAAGGAGCCGGAAGAGATCGGGCTCGATCTCTTTTCGTTGTGCGATCGCCTCGAAATGAGGGGTGAACGTGATATCGCCCTTCACGATCCCCACGAGGCAGGAGCTTCTGTCGGCTATCAAGCCTTCCACAGCAGCAGCGCCAAGTCGGGAAGCCAGCAGCCGATCGGACATGGTGGGATTTCCACCGCGTTGCAGATGACCAAGTACGCTAACACGAATATCGAACTGCGGGCATTGTTGTTTCACCTGCTCAGCCAGTTTGAACGCACCGCCTTCCTGATCACCTTCGGCTACTACCACGATGCTGCTGCCTTTTTCCTTCGAACGGTTCTCAAGCACCTGCACAAGTTCGTCCACATTCTCGCGCCGTTCAGGCACCATCACGTATTCCGCGCCGGCGGCGATGCCTGTATGCATAGCGATGAAGCCCGTATCTCGGCCCATTACTTCCACAAAGAAGATGCGACCGTATGACGATGCCGTGTCACGCAACCGATCGATCGCTTCGAGTGCGGTGTTGCACGCAGTGTCGAAACCAATGGTGCGATCGCTTCCCCCGAGGTCGTTGTCGATGGTGCTGGCAATGCCGATGAGCCGCACGTTCTGCTCCAGTGCGAGCTGATGCGCACCGGCTTGCGTACCGCCACCACCGATGCAGATCAATGCGTCGATCCCGGCGTCACGCAGGTTCTTCGCTGCAACCGATCTCCCTTCCGCGCTCCGGAATGCTTCGCTGCGTGCGCTGCGCAACATCGTACCGCCGCGTTGGATGATGTTGCGCACATCGCGCGGGCCAAGCTCCATGAAGTTGTTCTTCACCAAGCCATCGTAGCCATCGAGCACGCCTGTGGTCTTGATCCCATGGAAGTATGCCGTACGCACAACCGCGCGGATGGCGGCGTTCATTCCGGGTGCATCACCGCCAGAAGTGAGCAGGGCGATGTGTGCTGGTTCCATCTGTGGTGATCGCTGTTTCAATTCTCCAACCATTGGTTGATGAATTGCGAACCTACACCAGAGGCAGGAATGACGAAGTGTGCTAAACGGTTTTCTCTTCGGATATCAGTGCCTGACATTGATGCCTTTAATGGCTGATGCGGGCACACGCTTTTCCAATGCGTACCAGTTTCGATCGAGCCGAAGTTGCGCGTTCTTTTTAAGCTCGCTCGCAGGCATCGACCACTTTTCAGAAACCGTTACGAGCCGTTCTTCACCATTGACATTGATCGTGATCGGCATCGAGAATCCTTCGATGCAACTGGACCAACGGACGAAGAGCTTTTTCTTTTTGATGCCCCACTCCAACACGGGGACTTGTATAGTCCGCAAATACTGATCGAACAGCTTGGTCAAGTCGTGGTGCGAGAACTCGCTGATGAATTCTTCCACTGCCGCGCTCGTTGTCACCTTGTGATAGTAGCGCCGGTTCATCTCGCGCAGCATCGCCTTGAAGAGCGAGTCGTTGTTGATTATGTGCCGGATCGTGTGGAGCATATTGGCACCCTTGGAATACATGTCGCCGCTGCCTTCCTGGTTCACATTGTACGGGCCTATGATGGGTTTGTCGTTGCTGATGTTCTTGCGCAGGCCGACCACATAATCATCTCCTGCGGCATCACCGAACTGGCACTGCGTATAGATCGTCTCCGAGTAATCAGTGAAGCCTTCATGCACCCACATGTCGGCGATGTCGTTAGTGGTGATGTTGTTGCCGAACCACTCGTGGCCGCTCTCATGCACGAGGATGTAGTCCCACTTCAGGCCCCAGCCGCTGCCACTCAGATCCCGCCCCAGATAGCCGTTCTGGAAGTGATTGCCGTACGCAACAGCGCTCTGGTGTTCCATACCCAAGTGCGGCGCTTCCACTAGTTTGTAGCTGTCCTTGTAGAAAGGGTAGGGGCCGAACCAGTCCTCGAAGCATTTCAGCATGGAAGGCACTTGCCTGAACTGCCGCATTGCATCGTCAAGGACCTTGGCGTTCTGGAGGAATGCCTCTTCCC
The DNA here is from genome assembly GCA_031410075.1 of Flavobacteriales bacterium. Taxonomy (GTDB): domain Bacteria; phylum Bacteroidota; class Bacteroidia; order Flavobacteriales_F; family PHOS-HE28; genus PHOS-HE28. Next base: position 1,883 of record JANNYL010000068.1, on the reverse strand, counting down.
GATCGTTCGGGACATGGTATTCCAGCACCCAATAGTCGCAGTCCAATGGACCTTGGACACCCGGGTACACTTCGCCCCAATGGGTGTACTTCCCGATGTACGGAACCAGGTTGTAGTTATTGATCGGGTTCACCACCGCCCAGTTCCACGTGGTTGTTCCATCGTTGTTCTTCACGGTGTTCCGCAGCCTTCCGTTACCGACCGCTTGCAGCGTGTCCGGAACTGTGATGTGCAATGCAGCGCTGTCGGGCTCATCGCTTTGGTGGTCTTTGCACGGGTACCAGACACTCGCACCGAGGCCTTGGCACGCCACGCTCATCCAGGGGTTGCCTTGTGCATCGGTCTTCCAGATCCAACCACCGTCCCAAGGCGCGTTCTTCGCTTCACGGGGAGTGCCGTGATAGGTTATGTAAATGGTCTCAACAACTCCTGCTGCTCCAACAGGCATGGTGACCCAAACGATGTTGTTATCACGTTCGAACTCGAGCGTGGCACTATCCGCAAAGTCTCGAACAATGTGATCCACTGTCAGCGGTTGCTGCAGGTCGATCTGCATGCGTTGCCCGGAACCGATCACACGGAAAGTGATAGCCGTTGTCCCTTGGATCGATTTGTTTACGAAGTCCGGCTTCACGGTCACATCATAATGCGTCACATCCCACCAGGCCCGATCAGGTCCGTAGCTCCCTCGGAGCGTATCGGCTCGCGTGAATTCCCTGGATCCGTGCAAGGGTTGGGCTATGGCCGAATACGCCAGGAGGCTAGCGGTGATCAAGAGAATGAAGTGCTTCATGCGGCGAAAAGGTAGGCGAGGGTCGTGAACTCGGACCCTGCAGCGGACGGAATGTTCGATGCGTGATGGATCAGAAGCCAACTTTCTCCATGCCCCTGATGTTCGGCTTTCCAAATCGCACACCTAACGCAAAGCGCACCGTGCCGTAGGTGGAGCCCAAGCGCACGCTCTCTTCTTCTCCGTCACTGTTCAGGAAGAATGCTGTGGTAAGCGCGGTATACCAACGATCCCCATTGTACCCCGCGCCCAGTTTGAATTCGGATAGGCTGCTTGTTCCGTTGGAAGAAACCCACGCACCATCAGAAGCCGTGCGAAGACGTTGATCGCGCGAGGCGGCGCCAGTCAGAAGGGAGAAGTGGATGAATCCGGTATGCCAAAAGACGAAGGTGTGGGTGTACCCGATTGCAGCTCCGAGCAGGACGCGTTCAGCCCGGTCGATGCGTGCAACAGGGCTGAAAGCCACACTGTCCCGAACCGGAACGACACTGGAGTCCGCTCGTAGGTCAGTGAACCAGAATGCACCTCCCAATACCCATGTTCCAGCGCTTCGGCTCTGCCGCTCCATTTGCCACAACGCAGCATTCTGTGAGAACCGGCGCTTTTTACTGAGCGCATAGTTCACCGACGCCATCACCGTTTCACTGGTCAGATCGCGTCTTACGGGGATGGGGTCTCCTTCCTTCCAGCCTTGGGACACAGCTGCTGGTTGTTCCGGATAGTAACCGCTGGTCTTGTTCCAGAAAGCCCTGATCCACAACCTTCTGGCGGTTAGCCCGGCGCCAATGGTTCGCGAGCGCGTTTTACCGAATGCGGGGTCGGCAGCATCCAATGCAGGAATGCTGATGGTGCCATCCACAGAGAGCCACTTGTAGGTGATCCCTGCGCCATACTGCGCGGCGTTGTTGGTGGTGTAGGTAACGGAATGCCCTGAAGTGTCTGTAATGTCCAATGAGGCTAACCGATAACTGGAAAGGAGGCTTATCGTAAGATCCTGGTTATAGGTGGCGACATAGGCGGTGTCGTGATCCGGAGGAGCAGCCGTGTCGCCGACCAGAAAATGGCGGATCCGATCGCCCAATTGTGCTTGAGC
>JANNYL010000067.1:0-1485 GCA_031410075.1 Flavobacteriales bacterium | reverse complement strand
TTCCAACCGAGGGGTCTCGCCTGCTGAACTTCGACATGAACGGAAAACCGGTTGATGGTTGGGTTCCGCCAAAAACGATCGGCGTTTGTGAAATCCCTGTGGAACACATGCGCATCCGGGGTAAGGATAACTTGGTCCTGGTCGACATCGGCGGCCACATCAATGTGTTCGATCGCCGTGGCGAACCTCGCTATGCACCGAAGTTGCAAGCCAGGTCCGTTGAACACTTCATCGGCCTTGTCCCTGCTATGGACATTGGGGATTGTCTTCTCCTATGGCGCGATACGGAGGGCAACAACTTGTCGGGGAAATTCAGCGGCGGGCTCGACACCCTCCGAGTTCAAGCGGCATCCAACGGTAAAACAGCAACTGAAGAAATAGGGGCTGAAGGCGCTTCGCCGGATGATCCGATAATGGCTAAGGGTACTATCCCTTACCCATCCACCTATCGATCCTTCTCTGAAAAGCCACGAACCTTGAACGCCGACATCAACCTTGACGGCCGACCCGAACGGATCACCGTCTACGAAAACGGGAAAGTGGAAGTGGCTTCAGCACCCTAATGCTACAGACACAAGACATCTCAACGAGTGAAGACATCCATGAACTGGTGGAACGCTTCTACCGGAAACTGGTGGTTGATCCCGTGATCGGTCACTTTTTCGTTGGACTGGATCTGGAGCACCACCTTCCGCGCATTGCCTCATTTTGGGAAATGATATTGCTGAACAAACCGGGGTACGCTACGAACGTGACAGAGGTCCATTTGAAACTGAACCAACGCATTCCCATGGAACGCGTGCACTTCGATCGCTGGTTGGAATTGTTCCGCAGTTCAGTGGACGAAAAATATGCGGGACCTAATGCTAGCGAAGCCAAGATGCGCGCACTTTCGATCGCTACCGTGATGCTGGTGAAAGTCCAGCAACACTGACGTCCATCACTTGCGGGGCTTCCGCAGCCACACCTTCTGGCCAGCTTGGATCGTATCAGCGATCCCAACACCATTGTAGCTGGCCAGCTTTTTCAGCTTCACTCCGAAACGCTGGCTGATGCCCCAAAGCGTCTCGCCTTCTTCAGCCAGATGGAACTCCTGTTTTTTGCTCTTGTTGCGTTTTGGTTGGGTGTAGACCACTTGACCCGCTTCAAGCTTCTGGTCTTTCGCCATATCGTTCCAACCAGCTAACCAGCCCGGCATCTGTTCGAGTTCCGCAGCGATCTTGCTCACTGTTTCGCCCTCTTTCGCCAGCACGTACTTCACTTTGTTCTCCGACGCGAACACTTCCCGGCCCCCGCCGATCGTCACCGTGCCCATGGAGTTCGAAGTCTTGCGTTCACGCGGCTTTTTTCCCGGCTTACCACCACCTGTCGAAGGCTTGGGGCGATCCGCGTAGACAACATCGATGCCTTCGTCGAACTTGTTCAATTCATAGCGCTCCACCAACTCGATGAGCTTGCTCGGATACCGTGGATCAGTGGCGTAAC
>JANNYL010000066.1:0-1219 GCA_031410075.1 Flavobacteriales bacterium | reverse complement strand
GCTGGGCTTACGCTTGGTCAAAGCTCGTTTTCTCCTCTGATCCCAAACAGCTCCGTGCGTCACACGGCCGCCTCAACATTCTTTCAACCAAGTCAAGCAGCAACTCCCCTTAACTTAATGACATTGCCCCTGCCCCTCCTTAAGCCGGTCGACGGAGTCATCCGTCGACGGAGTGGAAAACAGGTTGCAGAAGAGCGCGCTCCAGAATACTCTTTCCCCTCTTTGAGCCGGTCGACCAAGGGGAAAACAGTTTGCAGTGCTCAACGCGCAATCACCACGGTGCCTTGAAAACGTTGCTCTCCGTTGCTGGTAGAAACGACGAGCCGATAACTGTAGGCCCCGGGAGCGAATTGCTCTGTGGGTAGCACCATGCGTTGATCACCATTTGGTGTCGCGTTTTGCGAATGAGCAGCCACACTTCTTCCGCAGGCATCAAAAAGTTCCAACGCCATACGTGAAGCACCATTCACAGTGCAGGTCACGGTGAACGCATCGTTGCACGGCATGGGGAACACACGCACATCGGATACGCGAGCCAACTCTTCGATTCCTGTATTGATCGTCGCCGCATCGATGTCGATCACCACCGGATCATGGTCTGAACTGCGGTATGCGTTAGGCTGGTAGTTTGCAGAATCGATATCGGCCCAGTCCAATGCGCGGGGCTCATCGCTGTTGCAATTCCATACCTCCGCGTTCACTACTGCGGGCAACATGTTCGGGCTGGTAAAGGCATGATCCAAAGCGCCCCATTGCGCCTGGTATCCGTAGCTGTACGAACCTTCTTCCAACAAGCTTGTGTACCCGGCACCATCGATCACATCCATCGGATCTTCCTGACTGTACGCGTTGAAATCGCCTACGATCAACACGCGGTCGATCCCCGTCTGAGCCACCAGCTGCGTGAGACGTGCAACAACGAGCTCCGCTTGTGCAGTGCGCGTGGCGTTGAAGCAGGCTTGGCCATCGTTCTGGTCCAGATCAAGACCGGTGGCACCATCACATCCTTTGAAACGCAAGTGGTTCAAACAGAACAGGAACGACGCACCTGTGCTGTTGTGGGTGAATGCCTGTGTGAGTATCGGTCGTTCAATGATCGTGTCGTTCAGCGCATCGAGCGGGGCGGCTAGCGAGACAACCGCAGGCTTGTAGAAGATCACGGACTTGGTCTGATAAAAACCAGGGGAGGTGGCATCCAACGCAGCGTAGGTGCCAGCGC
>JANNYL010000065.1:0-2718 GCA_031410075.1 Flavobacteriales bacterium | reverse complement strand
ATTCATTTCGCCCACTGCATAGAACTCAAGACCATCTGGTTTCTTAAGCAGGGTTCTCGTTGCCGTGGAATAGGTGTTGTTCCATAATCGCCGTGTTTGCAGGTGCACACCGTTCCCATCGAGTTTGATGAGTTGTGTGATCTCGTTCGGTTCGAATAGAGTTGTAGATGAACTGGTCGACAGGATGAAGTTCCCACCCAACTCGATACCATCTGTGACCCGTGTTAACCGGGCTGGATTATCGAGTTGATAGTTCCACTCCTGCCCCATAGCCACTAACGCAGCCATGGGTAGGAGTCCCACAAAGTATTTGCGCCAAATATTCACTTTGGGCAATTCAGTTTGCCATAGCTGAACAGGTAGCTTTGTGAATAGATGGCATCAGCACCGTTCGGCACGAATACGAAATTCGTCGCGACACTGACCGGCACCTTTTGGCTTGGGTTAAGCTGTTGCATTACATCGTAAGTGCTTTGCGTGTAGAACGTCATCCTGCTTGGGTCGAGGCAGTTGTCGCACGTGAATGCGTTGTAGCAGTAATAGATCTTGTAGGGTGTTGCGGGTATACCGGTCGGGAATTGTTGGGAGTAAAAATTCTGCGTGGCCCCGCCAGATGTCCAGTTCACTCCGGCAGTTTGCAAATTCGTGTAGTAACAACCGGCAAGAAGTCCGAGTGTGGCATTGATCCGTTGTCGGATCCAATAATTCGCGCAACCTCCGAGAGCTCCTGCATTGGGACCGCAACCACAGTTGGGTAATGGTCCGCCATAGATCCAAAAGTCATTCGCTCCGTAGGACGTTATCAAGCCGCCCAAGCGATCATAACCCGAGCCGATCTCCAAAAGAACGAACACCGGTATGAGACCATCGCACGCGATGCCGAAATTCACGTCAGCGAGAATGAGGTGGTTTTCGCCCTCTGTAAGCTTGCCTTCGATCAGGCTTTTTAATTCGAGGAATTTCGAGGTGGCCGAATTACCAAGTACTGCGCCATCTACAACTGGAATTGAAACCAAAATACTGTCTACGGCGTGGTCATTGTACTCGATCCATGCTTGGGCTACATTCAAGTTGAGCGCTCCTTCGATGTACCACTCTGCACTGTCAATGGTTATCACTGTTTCATCCCGATCGTCATTTGCATGTTCTGCGCGAGAAATAAAAGCTCGAAGCCTTGGGGTAACATCTACTTCCGCGTTTGTTGGATCCTGAACGATGTCGGCGTCTTTTTGACATCCGACCAGTCCGGAAATCACCCCCATGGCTATCACCGAAAATCCGAATGTCAACCGATTAAGCTTTTGGGCGTTTGGGCGTTTGGGCGTTTCATGTTGAATGATTTTAACGCCAAGGTATACCAAGTTCGGTACATCGAACAGAGCTCGCTCGATTGTTCGAGAACAAATGCGCGTTGCCTATTTCGGCTCCAAGTAGAGATCCTGGTGCAACTCTGAACCCAACCTCGGGTCCACCTTCAGAAAGAAAGGTTTATACCCGTTCTCCTTGACAACCCGCAGCTCGAACACAGTGTTCGCAGGAACGAAAAGAGCGTATTTGCCTTCGCTGTTGGAAACGGTCAATGACCAACGTTTGCCGTCGAGGTCGTACTGCTCTACCGTGACTTCCAACACGGGTTCGCCCGTAGTGGAATCGATCACGGTTCCGAATATCTGGATCTGATCTACGGGAGCCTTTGCTTCGGCCTTTTGGCTGATCGCAATGATCGGAAGGATGCTTGCGAGGATCAGGATCAGTAGGCGCATGTGACTGTGTTACGCATTCTGGGTGTTGCTGGTTGCTCGAAGTTCCACCCTGTGCTTACGCTGAATGGTCAGGTTCTAACAGCCAGCTCTTCTTTCGGGTTGATCTCATGCCACGCCAGCACGGCGCCAATAGAAGCGAGCAATGGCGCGAAGACCACGCCCACGAACGGGATCTTCATCAGCAAGCTGAAGAGCGCGCCGTTGGCCAATACCGCGCCGCGTTGGTTCTGGGCTGCACGCGCACTTGCACCGATGCTCATGCGCTTGCGTTCGAAGATGTAATCGAACATGCTGAACCCATAGAACCAGCAGGAAACCAGCCATAATGCGATCATGGTGATCGGTGCGATCGGGGCAACGAAGAGCGTAAGGATCCAGAAAAGCAGGTTGATCAGGAGTTCGAGCGCGCCATTGCGCAAGGCCATCAGGATGCCGCGCCCCACGTCTTTCAAGAATTGACCCAGTTTGAAAGGAAACACTCGACCCGTGAGTATTTCTTCCGTGCGCTCGCTCGCATACGCCAGCACCGGTGAAAGCACAATGAGTACCAGGTATTTGCCGATCAGGCCGAACAGGAACCAGAGCGCCAGCTTTACGACCAAGAGCACGATCACGTCGCGTGCTGAATTGAAAAAGGCTTTCACATCATCCCAGAAGCCAATGAACCCTGTTCGATCTTCTGCTGGGATGCTGATATCCATGAATTGTGAAGCATAGCCACGCGCCAGATCAACCACCTCTGCACTTGCCCATAGAAGCGCTCCGGTGAACAGGATCGAGAGCAGTATCGGCACAAGGAACATCCACCAAATACCATTGCTGAATGCGAATCCCAGGGCTCGACCGTACCCGCGAATTCCGATGGAGATGTCGCTCATTCGGGCGAAAGTAGAATGACCTGTGTGGCTGCGGATACTTCGGTTACTTGCAGCAGCGGATCCAGGTTCGGATCCGC
>JANNYL010000064.1:0-2630 GCA_031410075.1 Flavobacteriales bacterium | reverse complement strand
CCTGTTCTACAATGTCTTCGCACCGGGAGCACAGCTTACGAGCATCAACCAACTGGAGTCCTTTTGCGTGAGCATGGAACACTCCTTTATGGGTGATATCGTAATCCAACTCGTTTGCCCCAACAACCAGTCGGTGGTGGTACACCAACAAGGGGGCGGCGGCACGTTCTTGGGCGAACCGGTGGACGATGATTTCCAGCCCGACGTGCAGGGAGTCTGCTACGATTACTGCTGGAGCCCCACCGCTACCAATGGCACTTGGGTGGACAATGCAGGCAGCACCCTGCCCGCAGGCACCTACGAGAGCTTGAACCCCATGAGCGCCTTGCAAGGCTGCCCTTTGAACGGCACGTGGACATTGAATATCACCGATCTCTGGGGCAGCGACAATGGCTTCGTCTGCGAATGGGGCCTGGATTTCGATCCTTCGCTCTATCCGGAGCTTACCAGCTTCACACCAGACCTTGGACTTTCTACCACTGATTCCGCTTTCTGGTCGGGGAACAACGTGATACTTGACCCGAACCCGATCCTGGCGACGGTTGTGCCCATGGAGCCCGGTGCGAACGACTATGTGTTCAGTGTTACCGACAATTTCGGCTGCACGTACACCGATGTGGTGAACGTCTCCGCCAGCGGTCCTTTAGCGGCAATCGGTGTAAACCCTACATCTCCACAGCCTGTGGGTGTTACCGCCCAGTTCACCGATCTCTCGCTCGGCAACGGCAGCACGATCATCGGTTGGTCTTGGGATTTTGGCGCTGGTTTGCCCGGTAGCACGGAACAAAACCCGGTGGTCACCTTCGAAGAAGCGGGGTTGTACACCATTACCCTCACGGTTACGGCCACCGGTGGCTGCTCCAACTCGGTCACCATCCAATACCTTGTGGCCCCCTCCGATGTGATCGTCCCGAACGTCTTCAGCCCGAACGGCGATGGGCAGAACGATGCACTGGAGTTCACCAATGCCCAGTATTTCGACAACAACCACCTGCAGGTGTACAACCGCTGGGGCAACCTGTTGTATGAAAACCGCAACTACCGCAACAACTGGCGCCCAAACGATGTGAGTGAAGGCACCTACTACTTCATCTTCGCCATGCAGGACGGCCGCGAATGGACCGGGCATGTGACGCTCTTGAGGTAAGAAGCACCAAGCGGAGCGAAGGTTGGATCTCCCGAGTGGATATCTTGCCTTCAAGCAGAGGCAACCGAAAGCATCTCGAGCCGTCATCTGGTCAAGCCGTCATTCAAGCTTGGAAATGCCGATCCAACGTTCAACCATGTCCGGGATAAGTGTGGCGCGTTATGCTCTGATCGTTCTGCTTGTGCTGGGTTTATCCAAACCGGGTGCTTCGCAAAATATTCCATTCACCAGTGGGCCTATCCCCTTGTGCGATACGAGCACCTTTACCGCTAACGTCAGCGGGATAGGCATACTCTATCCGCCAGGCTGGATGTGGTGGACGTATTCGTTGGATGCATTGACCATTAACATCACCAGCGACCATCCACAGACCCTGCAGATCTTCCTCACTTCTCCCGAAGGCACCGAGCTGCTATTGTCGGAGTTCAATGGTGCGGGAGGGCAGAACTATACAAACACCACGTTCGGTTATTACGGCTCGAACGATATTACCACTGGAACGGCACCCTTCACGGGGACTTGGGCGCCGCAGGGTGGCGCGTTGAGCGTATTCAATAACGAGAATGCCAACGGCATCTGGACGATCACCGTGATCGATACTGCTTGTACGAACACTGGCGGTGGCGGTGGTGGCGGCGGCGGCGGCGTGCCTTGGACCCCGGGCTGGTTCGATGGTGATGGTTCTTCGGGAAATGGAGGGTTCGCGTTCGGGTTCGCTGGCCCACCGCCCTGTTGGGGAGGCATACCCAACGGTTCAGCGACCATCTGCCCTGGCGAAACAGTGGACCTTGCGGCGTACTACAATTCTGGCTTCGGGTACGTGTACTCCTTCACTGGACCTAACTGGACCCCAGTTCCCAACCCATCGTCGGTAAGCACGCCTGGCACCTACTGGATCGATGCTTCGGATTGGTGGACCGGCTGTTGGTACACGGCGACTTTCGACATCATATTAACCAATCCGGTATCGCTTGGTCCAGACCAGCTAGTGGACCGATGCAGCAGTGCCGGCCCAGTTAACCTGACCACATTATTCACGCTGGCCTGGGGGGAATGGCCTTCGTGGTCCTTGAACGGGTCGAACATCACTACAGCAACAGCGGCCGCAGCAACTTCTCCGGGGATCTATCAACTGATCGGTCTGAACGGCGGGGGGTGCAACGATACCGCGTTGGTTACACTCAACGTTTTTCCGGGTCCAGCGTTAGGCCCTGATCAATCCGTGAGCATTTGTCCAGGTGCCAACAGCGACCTGACCACGCTCTACAACACAGCTGGACTTGCGGCGGATTGGTACTTCGGAGGCAGCCCGACCGCTGCGCCCACCGCCGCATCGAACGCTGGTGTCTATTCGCTGATCGTTACCAACCCCGCCGGGTGCACGGACCAAGCGGATGTAACCCTCACCGTGATGGCGTCTTCGGCTTTGGGTGCGGATCAGTCTGTCAACTTGTGCAGCAATACCTCCCTCGATCTTACGCCG
>JANNYL010000063.1:0-4968 GCA_031410075.1 Flavobacteriales bacterium | reverse complement strand
GCCTATGGTTATGGCTACGGCTACGGGTATGGCTATGGCTATGGCTATTATGAGGAGCGTGGCAAGGGTGGCGCGAAGCGGAAGCCTTGGTGGAAGAAACTCTTAGGTGCGCGATCGTGATCGATGTTGAGCAGACCCCATTGTTGGGGCTCGTGATACTTAAACCAAAAGTGTTCCGGGATGAGCGCGGTTGGTTCCTCGAATCGTACAACGAGCAGGGGTTCCAGAAAGCGGTAGGAACGAACGTGCACTTCGTCCAGGACAATGAGAGCCTCTCTCAGTCCGGTGTTCTGCGTGGCCTGCACTTCCAAGCAGATCCCCACGCGCAAGGGAAACTTGTGCGGGTTGTGCAAGGTGCTGTGCTCGATGTTTGTTTGGACATTCGTCCCGCAAGCAGAACCTTCGGCCAGTATTTCAAAGTGGAACTATCCGGTAAGGAAAAGAACATGCTCTGGATCCCCGAGGGTTTCGCCCATGGATTCCGAACGTTGGAGGACAACACCATCTTCAGCTATAAGTGTACTGCACCGTACCATCCATCGAGTGAGCGAACAATACTGTGGAATGACGCTGAGTTGGGTATCGATTGGGGCATCGCCGATCCCGTGCTCAGTGGGAAGGACAAACTGGGCATGAGCTTCCAGCAATTCCGCGAACAATTGGATCATGTATAGCGGCACTCAGCTCTTCTTCATCTACAGTGGTTTGTTCTTTGGAGCGCTCATGTTCGCGCTTGTAACCAATAGCGTGTTCATGCGCTTCTTCCGGACCTTCGGAATTCGCGAAGGGCAGGAGGGGGTGGTGCGTTGGGCCGGTTCCCAGAAACCGGCGTTCGGCGGCATCGGCTTCTTCATCATTTTTCTCGGTGCTTTTGCCGTACACGGAGCACTGTTCCCGAAACAGAGCGACCCTTTTCAACCGGAATTGTTGGGTCTTCTAGCGGCAACAGGATTGGGGTTCCTGATGGGTTTGGCGGATGACGCTTACAATACCAGACCATTGCTCAAATTCTCTACCCAGATCGCCTGTGGCGTGCTGTTGGTGTTGAGCGGTACACACATACACGTGTTCGCCCAGGAGTGGGTGAATTATGGCATCACCTTGCTGTGGGTCGTGGGAATGATGAACTCCATCAATATGTTGGACAACATGGACGGTATCACCACGGTCACGGCCATTTGCATTCTGGCTTCTGGTCTCTTGTCGCTTTTGACCGGGGGGCCATTGGTTACCATCAATGTGGTTCTCGTGATCGGCATTATGGCCTCGTTGTGCGGTTTTCTCTTCTTCAACTGGAACCCATCACGCATGTACATGGGTGACACGGGCAGTCAGTTCCTTGGGGTTTTCCTCGCATTCATCGGTATTCGTTGTTTTTGGAATTCGACCGGAATGACCGGCACCATCGAACCTTGGAGGCAGGCCGTGAGCACGCTGATCGTGTTCGCCTTGCCCATCATCGACACAACTGTGGTCACGATCAATAGGATCGCGCGCGGCGGTTCACCTTTCGTGGGTGGAAAGGACCATACAACGCATCACTTGAGCTACGCAGGCCTCTCAGATGCGCAGGTCGCCTTGGTTTTCACCGGCCTCGGCGCGTTGTCCTTCTTCTTCGTTTTCGCCACACTCAACTTCATCCCAGTGTGGTTGCCATGGCATTCGGTGGTCTTCATCGCGTACTTCTTCACACTATTTGGTTTCCTGTTCGGGCTTACACGGCGCACCAAAGCACCCGATACGGACTGATCTTTGTGCCAGCCACCGAAAAGTGGTTGATACCCCATGCGCCTGTTATCCAAAGCCCTGTTGATGATCGCCTTGCTGATGGGCGGTGCGTTCTGCCTGCACCTGTTCACGTTCAGCATGGCTGGCGCGGATACCGATCTGGATTACCAGCGGCAGTTCAACGAACGCTACCGTATTTTCAGTTTGACCCTACCCGCTGATCTTACGTTCTGTGGCGAACCCGTTCCGGTCGGCAAGCTCGATGTGCGCGAGCGATTGGATCGCGAACTGCTGGTGAACACCTACTGGCAGAGCAACAGCCTGCTCGCACACAAACGCGCCAACCGTTGGTTTCCGGAGATCGAACGGATCCTCGATCGGGAAGGGGTGCCCGATGACCTGAAGTACATCGCCCTTATCGAGAGCGGCCTTGCGAATGTTTCCAGCCCGGTGGGTGCCACGGGTTTTTGGCAATTCATGAAGGAGACCGCGATCGGGCATGGGTTGGAGGTGAACGCCGAGGTGGATGAACGGTACAATTTGGTGCGTTCAACCGAGGCTGCGTGCAAATACCTCAAGGAAGGGCGTGAGAAGTACGGTTCATGGGCCATGGCCGGTGCGAGCTATAACCTGGGTCCGGGCGGGTTGGACAAACAGATCGGCCGGCAGAAGAACAAGGATTACTACTCGCTCCTACTCCCCGAGGAAACGTCCCGCTATTTGTTCCGTGTGCTTGCCATGAAGGCGATCATCACCGATCCCGAACGCTACGGCTTCCATATGCGCGAGAAGGACCTGTACGCGCCGTATCGTACGCGGAGCATCACTGTGACCGGGCCCATCGATGACCTGAACGATTTCGCCGTTCGGCAAGGAACGGATTACAAGACGCTGAAACTCCTGAACCCTTGGCTGCGGGACATCACGTTGACGAACGCCAAGGGGAAGGTCTACGAAATACTGCTGCCGGGCGAAGGCTTCGATAAGCCCATGGAAGGTGATGAGTGAACACGAGAACAGGGCAAGCGCGTTAGGCGTTGACGCGAAGTTGGAAGTGGAGGAAGCACCGATGGAGGACAACATCGAGGTGTACGGAGCGCGTGTTCACAACCTGAAGAACATCGACGTTCGCATACCGCGCGAAAAATTGGTGGTGATCACAGGGCTCAGCGGAAGCGGCAAGAGCTCATTGGCGTTCGATACGATCCATGCCGAAGGCCAACGGCGCTACATCGAAACGTTCAATGCGTATGCGCGCCAGTTCCTGGGCGGCATCGAACGGCCCGATGTGGACCTGATCACAGGCTTGAGCCCGGTGATCGCGATCGAGCAGAAGACGATAAGCCGCAACCCACGTAGCACTGTAGGCACCATTACTGAGATCTACGACTTGCTGCGCCTGCTCTACGCAAGGGCAGGTGACGCCTACAGCTACACCACCGGAGAGCGCATGGTGCGCTTCTCTGATCAACAGATCCAGGATACGCTGCTGAAAGAGCACAACGGAGAGGAAGTGCTGATCATGGCACCGCTGATACGCGGGCGAAAAGGGCATTACCGGGAACTGTTCGAGTTGTTGCTGCGCCAGGGATTCCTGCGTGCCCGGGTAGATGGCAAGGTGATCGACGTGAGCACCCGCCCACGACTGGATCGGTACAAAGTGCACGATATCGAACTGGTCGTTGACCGCGTGAAAGTCAGCGAAGCCAACCGCAAGCGACTGGTTGAAAGCTGCGATACAGCGCTCAAACAGGGCAAGGGCAACATGCTCGTGATGGGCGTTAAGAGCGAAGAGGTCCGCTACCTGAGCCGCCATTTGATGTGCCCCACCAGTGGCCTGGCATACGAAGAGCCCGAACCGAATCTGTTCAGTTTCAACAGCCCGTACGGGGCATGCCCCAAGTGCAGCGGGTTGGGCCAGATCACCGAAGTGGCCATCGACAAGATCGTTCCCGACCGCACCAAGAGTTTGAAGAAAGGTGCGATCCTGCCGCTCGGTGCGTACAAGGGCTCTTGGGTCTTCAGGCAGATCGAGGCGGTGCTGGAGCATTTCGGCCATACGCTCGATACGCCCTTCGCGGAGTTGGATGACAACGTTCTCGCCGTGCTCCTGAACGGGATGGACGAGCCGTTGAAAGTAACCAGCAACGTAGGCCTCAGCGATCGAACGATCCAGTTCGAAGGCATCATTCCGTTCGTGCTTGGACAAGCCGAAGAAGGAACGAAGAGCGCGGAGAAATGGGCGGAGCAGTTCACGCACATGGTGGTCTGCCCGGAATGTGAAGGCACGCGATTGAAGAAACTCGCGCGCTGGTTCCGCATTGCGGACACGGACATTACCCAGTTGTCCCGAATGAGCATCGCTGCGGTGCACGCACATATGCTGGCGCTACCCGAAAAGCTCGATGAACGGCAAGCGGTGATCGCTCGTGACGTGGTGAAGGAAGTCGCCGCGCGGAGCAAATTCCTCTTGGATGTAGGCCTCGAATACCTCTCGCTGGACCGGAGTTCCCGCACGCTCAGCGGGGGTGAAGCACAGCGGATCCGGCTGGCCACACAGATCGGCTCGCAGCTCACCGGTGTGCTCTACATTCTGGACGAGCCCAGCATCGGGCTGCACATGCGCGACGACCAGCGCTTGATCGGCAGCCTGCGTGCCTTGCGCGACGGCGGCAACACGGTGCTGGTGGTGGAGCACGACAAGGAAATGATGATGAGCGCGGACCACATCATCGACATCGGCCCTGGAGCCGGAGTGCATGGTGGCCACATCGTTGCTCAAGGAACCGCTGAGGAATTGCTCAAGAGCGATTCCATGACGGCCAAGTTCCTGCGCGGTGAAGAACGCATCGCCACGCCGAAGGAACGCCGGGCAGGGAACGGTAACCGCGTGGTACTGAAGGGCGCTTCTGGAAACAATTTGAAGAAAGTGGATGTGGAGTTCCCGCTGGGAACGCTCATCTGTGTAACCGGTGTAAGCGGTAGCGGCAAAAGCACCTTGATCGGCGATACGTTGTACCCGATCCTCAGCAAGACCTTCTATCGCAGCGATACGCAGCCTCTGCCTTACAAGAGCATCGAAGGCCTCAAGCACATCGACAAAGTGATCGAAGTGGATCAGAGCCCGATCGGCCGCACACCGCGTAGCAACCCCGCCACCTACACCGGGCTGTTCGACCATATCCGCGAGCTTTTCGCGCAGCTGCCATCGGCCAAGATCCGTGGGTACAAACCGGGTCG
>JANNYL010000062.1:0-10178 GCA_031410075.1 Flavobacteriales bacterium | reverse complement strand
ATGCCCGGCGGCACCGCGGCATAGATCGCCGACAGTGTCGCCAGTTACGGCGGCCTTGTGTGGTTCGCTGCCCTTTTTGAACTCCTTGCCATCGATCATCACGCCTTTCTCGAAGCTCTTCTTGGCATTGTCCCAAGCGCCACCGGCGTTGTTCTGGAACATACCCATGAGCACACCGCTCACCGTGATGCCTGCAAGCAATCCACCCAATGCTTCTGGTCCGAAAGCGAAGCCAACGATCACGGGCGACAACAACGCCAATGCGCCAGGCGCGATCATTTCGCGGATGGATGCCTTGGTGCTGATGGCGACACACTTCTCGTATTCGGGCTTTGCCGTGCCTTCCATGATGCCCGGGATCTCGCGGAACTGGCGGCGGACTTCCTTCACCATGTCCATGGCGGCTTTTCCAACGGCACTGATCGCCAACGAGCTGAAGAAGAACGGGATCATTCCGCCAACGAACAACATGGCCAATACATCAGCCTTGTAGATGTCGATACCGGTGATCCCCGCGAGGCCCACGTATGCTGCGAACAAGGCGAGGGAAGTCAGTGCGGCGGAAGCGATGGCGAAGCCTTTACCCGTTGCAGCGGTGGTGTTTCCTACGGCGTCCAGGTTGTCTGTGCGCTCACGAACCTCCTTCGGCAAGTGGCTCATCTCAGCGATACCGCCGGCGTTGTCGGCGATAGGACCGAAGGCGTCGATAGCGAGCTGCATGGCGGTCGTTGCCATCATGCCTGCTGCGGCGATCGCCACACCGTACATGCCGGCCAACGAGAATGAACCATAGATACCAGCGGCCAGTATGATGATCGGCAACACGGTACTCTCCATGCCCATTGCCAAGCCACCGATCACGTTGGTTCCGTGGCCGGTACCGCTCTTTTGCACAATGCTATCTACCGGACGGCGGCCCATGCTGGTGTAGTATTCCGTTACCATGCTCATCAACGTACCTACAACCAGACCGAGGATGATCGCATAGAAAATATTCATGCTCGTGATCTCCAACGATATTCCGTTGCGCACGAATTGCATTGTCTCTGGTAACATCCATTGGATCAAGGGATAGCTGGTTACCGCAACCAATACCATCGAACCCCAGTTCCCCAAGTTCAGTGCGTTCATCACGCTATCGCTGTCCTTGTTGATCCGCACGAAGAAGGTACCGACGATCGAGAACAGGATCCCCAGACCAGCGATCACCATCGGAAGCAGGATCGGCGCCATTCCACCGAAGTTGTCCGCACTGACCACTTCGCGACCAAGCACCATTGTCGCCAGCATCGTTGCCACGTAGGACCCGAACAGATCCGCGCCCATACCGGCCACGTCACCTACGTTATCCCCCACATTGTCCGCGATGGTCGCAGGGTTGCGCGCATCATCTTCAGGAATTCCGGCTTCCACTTTGCCAACGAGATCCGCACCTACGTCAGCTGCCTTGGTATAGATACCACCACCAACACGCGCGAACAACGCGATCGATTCAGCACCCAAGGAGAAGCCCGCGAGTACTTCGAGACACTTCATCATTTGCTCACCGTTGGCGTTGCCATCGGTAACGTACATCTTCAGGAATACGATGAAAAGCGTGCTTAACCCGAGCACCGCAAGGCCCGCTACACCGAGACCCATAACGGTACCGCCAGTAAAGCTCACTTTGAGCGCTTGAGCCAAGCTTGTGCGCGCTGCATGCGTAGTGCGCACGTTCGCTTTCGTAGCGATGCTCATGCCGATCCACCCTGCGAAGGCGCTGAAGAACGCACCGATCAAGAACGCGATCGCCACCACCCAGTCACTGTGCTCTACCAGCGTTCCGCTCCATGCGAGCAAGACTGCAGCAATAACAGCGAACACGCCAAGGACTTTCCATTCGGCTTTCAAAAATGCGCTTGCTCCTCGTGCGATGTAACCGGCCAGTTCCTGCATGTTGGCATCGCCCGCATCCTGCTTGCTCACCCACATCGCTTTCACGATCATCACTATCAAACCAACCACTCCCAGCGCGGGGATGTAGTACATCAGTTCACTTCCCATGTCTTCGTCTTTTGTTGTGTATTGCGTTGTCTTTCAGCGGATACGTTCCGTTCAAGGGGGCGCGAAAATAGGGATCCTGTTGAATGCACAACCTCGGCCCCTGTGCGGGTTGCCATTCCTCGGTTGTCAGTTACTTGGGAGAGCTAGCCAGCCAAAGCACCTCGACAAAGACCCGATTATTACTTCAGAACGTACATCACCTCCTTGACAGCCCTCACGACACGCTCCACGTTCGGGAGGCTTGCCTCGATCAGCGGAGGGCTGAAAGGCAATGGTGTATCCGCTTGGTTGATCCGTACAACCGGGGCGTCGAGGTAGTCGAAGGCATCTTTCTGAACGCGGTAGGCCAACTCGCTGGCGATGCTGCCCATGGGCCAGTTCTCATCCACCACTACCAAGCGGTTGGTCTTCTTCACACTGTTCACGATGGTGGGCACATCGAACGGACGGATGGTGCGCAGATCGATCACTTCGGCGCTGATACCTTCCTTCTGCAACTCTTCGGCAGCGCCCAAGGCCACCTTCATCATTTTTCCAAAGCTCACAATGGTCACATCGGTGCCTGGTCGTTTCACATCAGCCACACCGATGGGCAGCAAGTATTCGCCATCGGGGATCTCGCCCTTCTCGCCATACATCCGTTCGCTTTCCATGAAGAGTACCGGATCATCATCACGGATGGCGGCTTTCAACAGGCCCTTCGCATCGTAAGGGTTGCTAACCGTGATCACTTTCAGTCCTGGAATGTTCGCATAGAAGGCCTCATAGCTCTGGCTGTGGGTGGCCGCCAATTGTCCAGCACTGCCATTCCCCCCGCGGAACACGATGGGAACGTGGAACTGGCCGCCACTCATCTGCAACATCTTGGCAGCGTGGTTGATGATCTGGTCGCTGGCGAGAACGGCGAAGTTCCAGGTCATGAACTCCACGATGGGGCGCAGTCCGTTCATGGCCGCACCAACCGCAATGCCGGTGAAACCCAGCTCGCTTATCGGTGTATCGATGATCCGTTTGGCACCGAACTCCGCGAGCATACCCTTGCTCACTTTGTAGGCACCGTCATACTCCGCAACCTCTTCGCCCATGAGAAAAACGTTCGGATCGCGCCGCATCTCTTCGGACATCGCTTCATTCAGGGCTTCGCGGAATTGGACAGTGCGCATGGTCGAAGGAATTGATACGGGCTTGAAACAGGGAGGCGAAGGTAGACGGCAGTGGAAAGCGACGGATCGGCCGCCCTATCTCACGATCAGTTTTCGCTGCTCGACACGTCCCGCGCTTTGAACCCGCAAGGCATAGATGCCCGCAGCGAGGCCGGTCAAGGGCACGTCGATCCGGGTACCTGCAGCGATCCGTTTTTCATGCACCAAACGGCCTTCGCTGTTCACCAGGGTCAGCACAATGTCCTGTTCCTGGCCACCAAGGTCCACCGTGATGCGGCGGCCGCTGGCGGCCGGGTTCGGGAACACCGAGAACGCCGTGGCCTCGGAGATCGTAGGCACCTCCACGTTATCCACGATGGTGGTGTCCATGTTCACCACCACGCTGAAGACCGGGCCCCAATCGCCTTGTGCATCCTGCGCCCGCATGCGCAACACGTGAACGCCCTCCTCCACCGGCGGAATGGCCCCGCCCTTGATGGACTCGATCACCGAGTCGAAGGCACCATCGACCGCAAGCATCGCCGTGGCCGCCCCTTCACCGGGATCGTTGTCGAAGAAGTATTCCGCCTGTTGAACGCTGATGTCGGGGAACGACGTGACATCGCTCCACACATCCATCACCACGTTGAACACCGGGCCCCAATCGCCCTGCACATCCTGTACGCGCATGCCGAGGGTGTGCACACCAACGACCGGAAGCGTGGACGTGTTGAGGGCAATGACCTCGATGGCATCGGAGAAGTTGCCGTCGAAGGCCACCATCGTTGAACCATTCCCGGCGCCTGGATCCGTATCCCAGAAATACTCGGCGGCCTGCACGTTGATCGCCTGCGAGGGAACGCTGGCCGGGAAGATGTCGATCACCGTACTGAAGACGGGACCCCAGGCACCGTCCTCATCCTTCACCCGCACGTTGAACGTGTGTGCACCAAGTGCAGGAAGCGCGCTCGTTTGCGCCATGATCGCTTCGAGCGTGGTGCCGAACGCACCGTCGCTCGCGGTCATCGCGGTACCGTTTCCGGCACCGGGATCCGTGTCCCAGAAGTACTCGGCCTGCAACACGCCGAGCTGTGCGTTCGCCATGACGGCCATGAACAGGCCGCCGGCGAGCAATAGGTTGCGTACCGCGCTCATCGGTCGTGGATCAGCGGTCGAACGAAGTGGCCTTCACGCGCAAGGTGCTGCCCTGGCGCACGTTGAAGGGAAAGACCACGTGGGCCACGCGCGCTGCACCGGTGTGCAGGGGGAAGTAGTTGGCCAGCGTATAGCTACCACCGTAGGCACCAGCATCGCCAGCGGAAAGGTCGATATCGCTGAACACCGGCGAAGGGTTCGCGCCATTCACCGCGCCAGGTGCATTCAGCAGGCTGCCATCGGCATTGAGGGTAATCGGCTGGTCGCTGGTGTTGTTGCTCACGAAGGTGAAGTCCGGGCTCACGGCGGTGCTCATGCCGGGCACGATGTGGTTGAAGTACACATTGATCTGCGCCTGGTTGCCGCTATCCCTGTAGATGCCACGCTGTTCACCACCACCGGTGAAGGTGACCACGTTGTTCATGATCTCCCAGATGGCGCCGACCGGCGTGTTCGCCGGCAGGATGCCGTAGTTCGAGAACTGACCAGCGTAGGCCACCACCGTGTTGTTCCAAATGGTATTCTGTACACTGGAGGTATTGCCTCCCAATATGCGGATCCCCACATACCCGTGCCGGACAAAGTTGTTGCGGATGTGGTATACCTGAGCCCGACTACTCACCGAGAGCGCATCGTAAGAACTCGTTCCCGGGCCGGTCAATTTATTGCCTGTAACCCAGCAAGTATCCCCTTGGAACAGTGAGGTCTCAGGGCTGATATCCAGCGCGCTCCCGTAAATGGCCGAGCTGGTAACATCGTTCCCGATGACATTTCCGAAATTGATAACCACATTTCCGAGCTGGAGGGTGCATCCGATCACATCCACGTCGAACCCATCACTACCAAAACTGATAGCACCGCTAATGAGCTGACAGTCGATGATACGCACACGTGTGGCGCGGAGACCCCCTGGGTTTATCCCAGCGAAGTAACCGCTCGTGTTGCGCATTCCAATGATGGAAACCTCTCTGCCCGGAGCCGCCTCTATCAGGTAGTTACCTTGTACGATGAAGAAGCTGTTGTTCGCATAACTGACGAATTGCAAGCTTTTGTTGACAGTGATGTTCTCGATCCAGGGAATGTCGCCCGCGCGGTTCTTCACCACGATGCGGTCGCCATCCAATGAGGCGTTCACCGCGGCGGTGATGTTCGGGTAGGTGGGCAGGATGCCGAATTCCTCCACCACGCGGTCGGTGGCGAAGGTGCTGGTGGCGACCAACATGGTGGTAAAGGTGAGAATGCGAAAATTCATTTGGTAATTGTCAGGTGGCAAATCTATTCGCCCTTCCCTTTCTCAGATCTGAAGGATCAGCAATCATCACCGCCAAACTATCGATCAGGCAAGACAACAGCATTTGCCATCACTTCGTCAGCAACTATTCCTAAGGAGAATAAGAATGTCCACTCTTCATCGATCCCTACCTTGGCTCGCTTCTTTACCCGTACTACCATGCTCCTTCGTACTTCCCTGTTCACCCTTTTTTTGGCCCTCGGATCCGCTCTTGCTGCACAGGAAACCTCGCTGAAGCCAGGCATATCCTATCCCAAATCCATCAAAGGGGTCGAAGGCGACCTGCAACTGGTGACCAACGGCACAACCGACGCCAATGGAAAGCCGGTGCTCATCGTAATGGAAGGTTCGGCCTACAAAGCAGTTAGGCTCGATGCTTCACTGAAGCCCGCAGAGGAACTGCTGTTGACCGGATTGGTATTGATAGGTGGTAAATGGGATGCGGTGACCTCCTTGATCAATGACCAAGGATTGCATGTGCTCTTCGTCTCCAACGGTAAGAAGAGTGCGGATTACGCCATTGGGCGCCTGAACACCGAAGGTTTATTGGCCATCACCGACGTTCAAAAGTTGACCTCCTTCCCTGAGTCGAATGTCTTTGATCCCAAAACGACTACTTGCAAGAAAACGCTTCCCGACCTCATTCTCTTCGACAATGGCGCAGCGTACGACCAGACGGAACGGCTGGCGCCTTCACCGGATGGCAAACACTATTTGCTTAATCACTATACGCACGGGGAAAAAGGGCCGAAGAAGTTCTGGTTCGCTTCTTTGGACAACGAGTTCAAAGTCGAATGGAGCGGTGCGATAGACCTGCCATACGCGGATGTGCAAAGCGATATCCATCAGATCGTATTGGACAATTCGGGTCGTGTCGTGCTGCTGACCTATGTTTTCGCATGTGCCGACCCAGAGCGTGCAAGTGACAAGCTCTGCCACGAAACGCACATCACTGTGCTAAGCGACCATGGAACCCGGATGAAGGACTTGCTTTTGGAGAAGGATTTCGTTTCCAGCGCACGTGTTCTTCCAAAAGACAATGGCAAACTGATGGTGGCCATGCGCTATGGATCGCTCACAGGACTTCCCGGCCTGCTGCTCTCGATCGATTCCACTATCGCCAAACTGAAGGCTACGCCTCTCGCTGACCAACGTGTTCCGACTATCCGTAAATCCAAACTTTCGGTATTCGGAATGCCAGCGACGGACCAGGCCAAAAAACCAGGCACCAGCCGTGTTGTGAAAGTTCCGGACGAGATCATCGAACTGTTACCAGCATGGAACGGTGGCACACTTCTGCTCGAGGGATTTCGTGATCCCGCTATGTCGATTCCCGTGGGCGATGCCATTGCGTTGCGCACACTGCATGGTGCTGTTCGGGCAACATACCTCGACGCCAAAGACAGTATCCGTTGGCAGCAAACCGTTGACCGGGCTTTCATGACAACGGCTGGCGAGGCCTATGGTAGCGTTTCGTACAAGATGAAGGACGACGGCCTCTTGCTACTTTTCAATCATTCACCCGGTGGGCTGAACGCCATCAATTCCACCTACGGCGAAGAAGACGTGAAGAAGAAAAAAGACAAGTCACCCACCGCAGAACCGAGCGAGGTGCATAGCGCCTGGATCAGCTCGGACGGAAAACCTGCGGTAGAGCGCACACTCGGCAAACCAGAGAAGGGATCCACATTTTGTCCGATGACCACCGTGATCGGCGCTGATGGCACAAAAGCCTGGTTCAAGGGCTACGACCGGTTGGCCCAACACCAGTTCGTTGAGTTCTCCCCGAGCAGCCTTTCAACCAAGTAGCATCTGCCTTTTGTTAGGCGGCAACTGTTCACAGCCCAGCGCGGGAATGGGGTGATCAGCTTCCGGATACCTGCACTTTTGCGCCCGTGAAAAAGGGCGCCGCTCCACTTGATCCTGCCCGCTGGCAGCGGCGCTTGCAACTGCGCATTACGGGTGCGTTCGTTTGGCTGGGCAAAGCGGTGATGAACAGCAAGCTGAAAGAGCTTACGCTGCTCACACTTCCGTATCAAGTGGCCGCCGTCATCACAGCGCTCATCGCTGTGGGTTATGCGAAGCTCTTCGATTGGATGGAAGGCCAACATCATTGGATCCTCCAGAACCACCCTAACTGGGTGATCGTGACGGTCCCAATAGGCTTTTTGATCAGCTGGTTCCTTGTAAAGAAATTCTCCCCGTTCGCCGGCGGAAGTGGCATTCCACAATTAATGGCCGCCATTGAAGTAGCAGATGACAAGAACGAGAACGATCGCAGCTGGAAGTTCCTGAACGCACGGATAATCGTGGTGAAGATCTTCAGCAGTTTGGCCATGGTAGTGGGTGGTGGGGCCGTGGGTCGTGAAGGTCCCACATTGCAGATAGCGGGCAGTGTTTATCGTGTGGTACACAAACTCCTTCCGCCGTTCTGGCCCGCAGTGAGCCGTCGTGTGATGATGATCACCGGAGGTGCTGCTGGTTTGAGCGCGGCCTTCAACACACCATTGGGCGGGATCGTGTTCGCTGTTGAAGAACTCACGAAAACCCACCTAGCCACATTTCGCACGGCGGTACTCACCAGCGTGATCATCGCCGGTATGACGGCCCAGCAATTGATGGGCAACTACCTCGGTCCATTTCTCGGCTACCCGCGCACGGAGCCTGTCGGTGGCTCATTCATGTACAAGGTGCTGGTGATCGGTTTGGTCGCTGGTGCTGCTGGTGCCCTCTTCTGCAAACTGGTTCTGTTCTTGGACAAGTTCCGGCGTGGTTTGAAGACGATGCCCGTGCAAGCGGGTTGGTGCTTGGTGTGCGCAGCTGCTTTTTTGGGTTGCTACCAATTGCTCGGAGAACATGTTCTGGGCAGTGGTCGCGCGCAATTGCAGACCTATTTGTTCGATGAGATGGTCGACCCGACCTGGCGCGATATTGCAGCGCGCTTGCTCGCTCCGCTTTGTTCATTCAGCGCTGGTGGTGCGGGCGGTATTTTCGGCCCATCACTTAGTAGCGGCGCGGTGATCGGTGGCTGGGTGGGCCAGTTCTTCGACCCAACACCGGGCGAACTTCGGTTGATGATGCTCACAGGCATGGTCGCATTCCTGACCGGTGTTTCACGATCGCCGTTCACCAGCGCTATCCTCGTTCTCGAAATGACGGACCGCCATAGCGTGATCTTCCAATTGATGTATGCTGCCATGGTGGCCAATCTGATCGCCACACTCATCGACAAGAAGCCGTACTATGAACGTATGAAAGAGCGCATGCTGAAGGCCATTGGTGTTGGTGTAACCAAGAAGGACGAGGAGGACAAGATGGCGGGGTTCGGGCTGGGGTAAGACCGCTTAGGGCGGATTTCATACCGTTTCATTGGGTTAGTTATTGCGCATTAGCAACCCTTTTAGAGTATTCCCCGTCACTACATCAAGCCTCCGTCGGTCACCTAGCCTCGGTGATCCATGGACAAGTTTATCCATCTTTCTACCTGCACAAGTGCTTGCCATGCACAGAAGAACCCTTCGCTCCATCGCCCTCTGGTGTGTACACCTTTCAATTGCTTGTCTATGCGCACAGAACGGCACCTGGACCTGGATGAGCGGAACTATCTATGTGGGTGGCACTGGTGCATATGGGACGCTTGGCATTCCTTCCACTACCAACTACACTCCGGCCACTTATGAAGGAGCCGAATGGACGGACCTCAATGGCAATTTCTGGCTCTTCGGTGGATTCAATAACACCATCGGCAATAACCCACCAGCGCTGATGCGCTACCAACCATCGAACGGGAGCTGGACATGGGTGAACGGCCCCATCGCCTCGTTCCTACCCGTTTACGGTATTCAGGGAGTGCCATCATCCAGCAATCATCCGGGGGACAGAGGCTATGGCGCGTGCACTTGGGTGGGACTCGATGGGGATCTGTGGCTCTTTGGTGGCAGTGGAAGTGATGTCAATGGTCTTGAACTCGCTTTCATGAACGACTTGTGGCGCTATGATATCGCCGACAACACATGGACGTGGATGAAAGGACCCCAAACGGGAAACGATGTGGGCTCCTATGGGTTACTAGGCGTAAGCTCCCCTACAAATCTCCCACCAAGCAGATCGGAGTTGGCAACTGGCTGGACAAGCGACGATGGGGATCTGTGGCTCTACGGAGGGCTGGAAACTTGGGGTGGTCGCTTTGGTGATCTTTGGAAATATGAAATGGCCAATAATGAATGGGTTTGGATGGGCGGTTCCAATGAGCTGAATACGAGTCCTGTTCATGGCACCAGGGGTATGCCCGCCGTCAGCAATTCTCCCGGCGGGCGTTCGACCTACAACCACTGGAAGGACCTGCAAGGGAACTTCTGGATGTTCGGAGGGGCTGATAATCTGGGTGCATACGCTGACATGTGGAAGTACGACCCCACGACGAACCTGTGGACTTGGATGGCCGGATCTAAAATTCTCGGAGCAACAGGCTCGTTGTCCACCCAATTCGATTTGACGGATGAATATCCAGAATCGCAGTCGGAGGACAGGAACGTGTTGACGGTTGC
>JANNYL010000061.1:0-4268 GCA_031410075.1 Flavobacteriales bacterium | reverse complement strand
ATCAGAAAGCCTAGGAACAACTGGAAAGTGGCGCTTGCGAAGAGCGACAAGTAGCGGGATGGTGTGCGTGCAGAGTTCATCCGGGCTATAAGATCACGCGATGGTCTTGCTCATGGTTTCTCTGCGACAAGAAGCATCTGGCCAGCACCCGGTTTCCATGGTGAACGCAAGTAGGCCGCCACCAACAACGGATGGGCTGGAATCGAAGAGCGCATGCTGTATGGAGTGAACCGTTTCTTGACGATGGGTACCTGAAAACCTTGCGTCATAAGAACATCGCGCAATGAAATATGAGTGTACACCCTTCGATGGGTGAAATCATCGAAATAGTTGCGGTAAGCCAGTGCGAAATTGGGTTGCATTACGATAAATCGGCCTTTGGGGCGCAGCACGCGGTACACTTCACCGAGGGTGGAGGCTAGCGGGTCGTCATCCAGATGCTCCAACAAGTTGCTTGCAAAAACCACATGAAGACTACCTGAGGCAATACGGGATAGGTCAGCGACATCCCCTACCAAAGTTTTTACGCCGAGAACCGCATACTTCTCAACGGCTGAGCTCTGGTCAAGGGCATACTTTTCCGAAGCCTTGATATTGTTGATGAACCCACAATACCCTGCACCAATGTCCAGGACGCTTCCGTCAGGAGGTACGTAACGCTGCAAGTAAGCTGCGATGGCTTGCCATACACCAGTGCGCTTACTGAGGTCCTGGTAGGTAACCTCGTAGTATCGCTCGTACATGCGGGCTGTTCTCGGATCCATGATGCTGATGAGAGGCCCTGGTAGGGGTATCGCCAAAGAAAACAAAATACCACTGAACCGCGCAGGCAGAACTTGATCAGAGCTTACGTCTTCTGCTTCTTCTTCCGTGCGGCGGGAAAAAGAATGTTGTTCAAAATAAGCCGATAGCCAGGTGAGTTCGGGAAGAGGCTGAGGTCCGTAGGTGGATCGCCGACCATATGCTGATAGTCTTCTGGATCGTGGCCGCCGTAAAATGTCCATTGGCCCAAACCGAGTTCGCCATGGATGAATTTGGCCGTGCCTTGCGGTTTGTTCTCGCCCATGACGAGCACACCGGGTTTTACCAGTGACTTCCGGAAGGCCGTTGTCTGCCCCATGAAGCCGTGAACCACTTGCTCGTGGTTCTGGCAAAGCATGCTGGGGATCACGTCCCACTTCGCGCTGAAATCGAAGAGCGTGAAGAAGTCCCGCGTTTCACCAATGCTGTTGTGGATATCCGTTGCATCGATATCGCTGAATTCATACACGTTCGGATCGGTAATGAGCCTGTAATCCTTGAAAGCCAAGTCGTTCCCATAATTCAGCTTCTGAGGCCATCCGGGATCAACAGGGTCACCATCGAATTCGGTAGCACAAATGTCAACGCCTGCCGCTGCAAGTGCTATGTCATAGCTATCCGTACCGCTGCACATGGTGAAGAGATAACCACCACCGGCAACATAATCGCGTATGCTACCGGCAACAGCACCCTTCATCGAACTCACTTTGCCGAAGCCCAGTTCCTTGGCCATGGCCTCGCTGTCGCGCACCTGGTCCTGATACCAGGAAGCATTGCGGAACTGCCGATAGAATTTGCCGTACTGCCCGGTGAAATCCTCGTGGTGCAAGTGAAGCCAATCGTATTGCGGCAAAACACCAGCAGTCACTTCCCGATCATAAATGCGTGTGTACGGGATCTCGGCATAGGTCATCACCAAGGCTACCGCATCATCCCACGGTTGGAATCCGTCCGGTGCATAGACCGCGATCTTCGGAGCTTTCTCCAATTTCACGATCTCCATATTCACTTCCGGGTCGGAGATCTCCAACATGATCGCATTGGCAGCACCGTCCGCTATCACATTGAAGGTGACCCCGCGGATCGTACACTCCTGTTCGATAGCTTGAAAGTGATCGATCAAGAAACTACCGCCACGATAGTTCAGCAGCCATTCCACGGTGACATCCCGCTGCAAGGTCCAATAGGCAATTCCGTATGCCTTCAAGTGATCCTTCTGGCTGTTGTCCATGGGGATCAACAGCTTGGTCGCAAAAGAGGAGGACGCGAAGATGAGCGAAAGCGCTACGAATACTGAACGTAAAGGCGCAGCGAAAGAACGCAGAACAGAAACGGAAGCAGGACTATCAGCACGAGCGTTCCTCTGCCTTTTTGTGCTTCTGGGTTCTATTGGATCAGAAGGGCGCGATATCCTCGTCGTTGCTATCATCGTTCATCCGGCTCTGCCGTGTAACGGTCGTTGGAACGCCGCCCTGCAAAGGTGAGGCTCCGTCGCCTCCGTAACCAGAAGAAGTCTCAAGATCAGCAAATTTGGCAAGTTCCGGGATGAACCGCAGCAGAACGGTATCAAGAGCTCCGTTACGGTGTTTGGCGATAATGCATTCGCCTATGCCCATGGTGCTGCCGTAGTGGTCCTCGTAGATCTTGTAATACTCGGGCCGGTACAAGAAGCAGACGAGGTCGGCATCCTGCTCAATAGCACCAGATTCGCGCAGGTCGCTCAGCATGGGCCGTTTGTCACCTCCGCGTGTTTCAACAGCTCGGCTCAATTGGCTCAGTGCGATGATCGGCACATCAAGTTCCTTGGCGATGCTCTTGATGGATCTTGAAATGCTGCTGATCTCCTGCTCGCGATTGCCGCCACGGGTCGTATCGCTACCGGCGGTCATCAATTGCAGGTAATCGATGATGATCAGCTCCACATTGTGCTGGCTCTTGAGCCGTCTGCACTTGGCGCGCAATTCGAAGATGTTCAGCGCGGGTGAATCATCAATAAAAATAGGGGCGTTCGTGAGCCGAGCGATATGCTGGTGCAGGATCGCGAATTCAGCATCGTTCAGGTCCCCTTTCCGCAGTTTTTCCGAACTGATGGCCGCCTCGCTCGCAATAAGACGCGTTACAAGTTGGGTACTGCTCATTTCCAAGCTGAACACCGCTACGGCCTTCTTGTGCTCAACAGCGATGTTGCGCGCCATGCTGAGAACGAACGCCGTTTTTCCCATTCCGGGTCTTGCGGCAACGATCACCATGTCGCTCTTTTGCCAGCCGCCGGTCATCTTGTCCAATTTCACGAACCCGGTAGGCACCCCGCTAACGCCGTCGCCCTTGTTCTTGGCGTTCTCGATGTTCGCAATGGCGTCCTGGATCAGGTCACTCATCGGCTCATAATTGCGCTTGAGGTTGCCACTGGTGATGGCGTACATGTCCTGCTCGCTCTTGTCGAGGAGGTCGAACACATCCGTGGTATCGTCGTATGCGTCGCGCATGGTATCTGCGCTTATGCGGATGAGTTCGCGAAGGATGTGCTTCTGACTGATGATCCGCGCGTGGTACTGCACGTTCGCGCTGCTCGCCACCTTGTTGGTGAGCTGACTGATGTAGAACGGGCCGCCAACAATATCGAGCTCTGCCTTTTTCTTGAGCTCCTGCGTTACCGTGAGGATGTCGATCGGTTGGTCCGTGCGGAACAATTCCTGTATCGCGCCGAAAATGCGCTTGTGCGCTTCTACGTAGAAACTGTCGGGCTGCAGAATGTCGATGGCCTCGTTCACCGCATTTCGCTCCAACATCATGGCACCCAGGACGGCCTGCTCCAGTTCGGGTGCTTGCGGTGGCAGTTTGCCAGCCTCTAGCGACGTATCGATAAGTGAATTGGACGTCCGCCGTTTGCGGTCGCCGATGCGGGTGGAAGGAGATTCGGCCATGATGTTATGCAGAACCGTCATGGCCGTGGGACCATGCGGTGGAAGGTCGGCAAATGTACTTGTACGGTATGGCGATTGAAGGTAATGTTGCCGATCTCTGGAAACAACGCATCAACGGATCCGTCTTGTTGATACTGTTGATGAAATGATAGAGCCGCACTGGGTCTAACTTTGCGGCGATGCGTTATCAACAAGTGCTGTTGTTATTGGTCTGCATCGGTGTTCTTTCCGTTTCCTGCAAGAAGGATGAAGAGCCACGATCGCCTGTTGTCACGATCATCTCGCCTGGCAGTGGGTTCAGTTTGGCCTTGCCCGATACACTCAGGGTGATCGTGGATGTAAGCGGTGAAGCACCCGTGAACAGTGTGTCATTTACGATCACCGACGCCGACGGAATACCAGTGGGCGATGTCCTATCGGTGGTGCCAAGCGCTAATCCGGTTCGCATTGAAGTGGACCTGCCTTTGATCTCTGAGTTCATCGAAAGTGGTGAATACACACTCACCGTGCAGGCCAATTCCAATGGTGTGAAAGGGAAGGACT
>JANNYL010000060.1:0-13527 GCA_031410075.1 Flavobacteriales bacterium | reverse complement strand
CATTTCCAATGCGATGACGAACAAAACCAATGAACCAGCAACGGCGAACGAATTCACATCAACGCCCACAACGTTCAGGATCTGTTCGCCGACGTACAGGAACACGATCATGATCCCCAAAGACACCAAGGTGGCGCGTAGCGGGTAGATCTTCCCGGCTTTTTGCCGAACGCCCAAGATCATGGGAATGCCGCCGATGATGTCGATCACGGCGAAGAGGATCAAAAAGGCTTTGCCGATCTCGGGGAGGGAAATCATTTGCCGCAAAGAAAGCCGCCACAGGCTTCAGGCCACAAGACGCAGGCTGGCTAGCGCCACATTAAGATGCTCGCGCCTCGCCGTGGGTTTGCCCATATTGCAGTGCCCCCGGATCGCACAACAGAGCTTATGGCTTGGGGCGTATGGCCAAGACAAGTTTCTCCACAGCGCCAGCGAAATGTTGATGCTCCAATGCATGGATCCGTTGGGCGAGTGAATCAGGTGTGTCATTCGGCAGAACGGGGCACCTCACTTGCAGTAAGTGTTCGCCTTCATCGTATCGCTCGTTCACGTAGTGCACTGTGATGCCGCTTTCGCTCTCCTTCGCAGCCAGCACGGCTTCATGCACATGATGGCCGTACATGCCCTTGCCGCCGTAGCTGGGCAAAAGTGCCGGGTGGATGTTGATGATGCGATCGGGAAAGGCGCGGACGAACTCGAGTGGGATCAACCGCAGAAAGCCCGCCAACACAACGAGATCGACATGTAGTCCTTTCAACTCGCGCAACAAGGAGCCATCTTTCAATTGTCGGCCGTTGAAAAGAAAACTCGGCACGTTCAGGTCCCAGGCCCGTTGGACCACACCAGCCTTTGGGTTGTCACAACAGATGACTACGACCTCGGCCTTGCTGCTGGGGTGAAAGTGCTCAACCAACTTTTGGGCATTGGTGCCAGAACCAGAGGCGAGTATGGCGATGCGGATCATTCGGGCGCAAATGTCTTCATTCGCCGCCGTCTCGGAAAGTACAGAGACCCAAGTGTTGCCGCATCGCTCTTCACCATCTTCGTCGTCATGCCCAAAGAGTATCCGTTCATTTCGCACGAGCCCCTGCGACTTTCCGAAGAAGAAACACGCACTCGCGCCCACGACTTTTTCCGCCTGATGGATCGCCGCCGAAGCGTGCGTCAGTTCAGCGATGCACCAGTTCCATTGGAGGTGATCGAGAATATTGTTCGTGCAGCAAGCACGGCTCCCAGCGGGGCACACAAACAACCGTGGACGTTTTGCGTAGTGAGCGACACGGACCTGAAAAGGCGCATTCGTGAAGCTGCTGAGCAGGAAGAACAAGCCAGTTACAATGGTCGTATGCCCAAGGATTGGATCGAAGATCTTGCACCCTTGGGTACCGACTGGCGCAAGCCATTTTTGGAGACCGCCCCATATCTCATCATTGTCTTCAAGCGAGCTTATGAACTGAAGCCCGATGGCTCGAAACGAAAGAACTATTACGTGGAGGAAAGCGTCGGTATCGCTTGTGGTTTCTTGATCGCAGCCATCCATCAGGCAGGTTTGGTATCGCTCACGCACACTCCTAGTCCCATGAATTTTCTTTCCGCGTTGCTCGGAAGACCGGAAAACGAGCGGCCTTTTCTATTGGTTCCTATCGGATATCCGGCGACCGAATGCCGTGTTCCCGACCTGACCCGCAAGGAGTTGAGTGATGTAATGGTGCGATACTGAGGCGCTCTTGGACGCTTCTGATGGTTCTTCTCTTCACACCCACTTGCAACATTGGATTTTCTGCTTCCTTTGCACCCTCACTAAAACGAACGGACATGTCGGATATCAAGTCAAGGGTCATCGCCATCATTGTGGACAAGCTCGGAGTAGACCAGGGCGAGGTCACGCACGAAGCGAGCTTTACGAACGACCTTGGCGCTGACAGCCTGGACACTGTCGAACTCATCATGGAGTTCGAGAAGGAGTTCAACATCGCGATCCCTGACGACCAGGCTGAGAAGATCCAGACCGTGGGTCAGGCTGTGGAATACGTCGAGAAGAACGCCAAGTAACCCGTCCTGCAATGGAGCTCAGACGCGTGGTAGTCACCGGTCTGGGCGCGCTCACGCCTCTCGGGAACAACCTCAAGGATTACTGGGAGGGTCTCGTGAGCGGCCTGAGCGGAGCTGCGCCCATTACGCGCTTCGATGCGAGCAAATTCAAAACCCAATTCGCCTGTGAGGTGAAGGGTTTCAATCCAGAGGATTTCTTCGATCGGAAGGAGGCCCGGAAAATGGATCCCTTTGCCCAATTCGCACTGGTGTGCAGTGACGAAGCCGTGAAGGACAGCGGGTTGCTGACAGAGGGCGTTGATCGTGATCGAATCGGCGTGATCTGGGGAAGTGGTATTGGTGGGTTGAAGACCTTCCAGGATGAGTGTATCGGCTATGGAAAAGGCGATGGCACACCCCGCTTCAATCCATTCTTCATTCCGAAAATGATCGCGGATAGTGCTGCCGGATTGATCAGCATGCGCCACACCTTACGCGGCCCGAGTTATGTGACCGTGAGCGCCTGCGCAAGTGGTAATAACGCGCTGATCGATGCATTCAACTACATACGCCTTGGTACATGCACGGCTGTGGTGGCTGGGGGCAGCGAGGCGGCGATCTACGAAGCAGGGGTCGGTGGCTTCAATGCGTTGCATGCTATGAGCACGCGCAACGATGATCCGGCAACGGCATCAAGGCCCTATGACAAGGACCGGGATGGCTTTGTGCTTGGCGAAGGCGGTGCAGCGGTGATCCTCGAAGATCTGGAACACGCAAAAGCGCGTGGGGCCAGGATCTATGCCGAAGTTCTGGGTGGTGGCATGAGCAGTGATGCTTACCACATTACCGCGCCACATCCTGAAGGCTTGGGTGCCGAACTCTGCATGAAGCACGCCATGCGCGAGGCGGGAATGAGCCCGAAGGATATTGACTACATCAATACGCATGGCACTAGCACCCCGATCGGCGATCCGCAGGAGGTGAAGGCCATTCAACGGATCTTTGGTGAAGAAGCGTACAGGTTGAACATCAGCGCTACCAAGAGCATGACGGGACACCTGCTAGGCGGTGCTGGCGCGATCGAAGGGGTTGCTGCGATCATGGCTGTCTTGACGGACACAGTGCCACCTACGATCAATCATTTTACGGATGATCCAGAGATCGATCCACGATTGAACTTCACGTTCAATGTTGCGCAGAAGCGCACGGTGAACGCCGCCATGAGCAATACGTTCGGATTTGGTGGACACAACACTTCGGTGATCTTCCGCAAGTACAGCTGAGTTTTGTTCGCCGCACTTTTCAGCCGCGCCAAGAACCCTGAGGAACGCAAGATCCGGGCATGGTGCCGCCAGAAATTAGGGTTGACCCCTGGTGATCTGGCGCTCTATCGGCAAGCGCTTCGGCATAGCAGTGCCGCCCCCGATGATCGGCCCGATCTACCGAACAATGAACGGTTGGAGTTTCTCGGCGACGCCATTCTGGATGCGATCGTAGGGCAGTTCCTTTTCAATAAGTACCCCGATCAAGGTGAAGGATTTTTGACGCGCATGCGGAGCAAATTGGTGAGCCGTCATCAGTTGAACATCCTTGCGAAACATGTAGAGATCGTGAAAGTGGTCGAGAGCAACATCGGTCGTAGTCACGAAACAAGTGTGCCCGGTAACGCGCTGGAAGCGTTGATCGGTGCGATATTCTTGGACAAGGGGTTCGATAAGACCAACAAGGCTGTGCTTACGTTGATCCAGGCTCACTTCGACCTGAACACCGTAGAGCAGGAGGACCGTGATAACAAGAGCCGCTTGTTGGAATGGGGGCAGAAGAAGAAGCATAAAGTCGAGTTCCGGATCACCGAGGAGGCCAGCAAAAGCAGTCGAGGTAAATTGTATATCGCGGAAGTTCACATTGATGGTGAGCCGCGTGGAACAGGCAAAGGGCACAGCAAGAAGAAGGCAGAGCAGGATGCAGCGAATGCCGCATTCCGCAGTTTGCGCCCGCATACAGGGCGTTCTGAAAATGCGGCCAAGGATCGCGATGAGCAAGGTGATCGCGGTCGTCGCAAACATCGCCACCCTCCTCGTGATAGGCGGTCTCTGCCGCCTGGCGAGCACAAACCAGCGCCAACCAGGGCCTCACTACCTCCGCATGAACCGCGGGGTGGCTCAGGGGCTGTCCCAGAGTGATCTCATCGCGTCACGACTACTCGTTCGCTGATCAATCCTTCATTTGTAGAGAGCGTCACCAGGACCACACCGGGTCCGGATCTGACGTCTTTCACGGAGAAGTGATACGCACCACTTGCGTGGCGGTCGAACAAGGGCCTATCGATAAGCCTCCCATCTGATGCGCGGATCTCCAACACGGCGATCGTTGTGCGCAGCAGATCAACGGAAATATTCAACGTGCCCCCGTCTGGAGAAAGGCTCGCCGAAAGTTGATGTTGTTGCAAGGGAACAGAAAGGGGCGCAATGCCGTTCGGATCCGAGCTGAATTTGTAGATGGATTGTCCTGACAGGTAAGCCGTGTTCTCATTGACCCGGAAGAAGCGATTGTGCAATGCGCCCATCACTGTTGAAACCCATGTATCGCCACCGTCTGAGGTGCTGAACAACTCGGCGTCGCCACCAACCCAGCCATGAAGCGGGTCAATGAAACCCATTCCTTCCGTGTAGGTGTAATGATCTGCCACTTCGCGGCCTTCCCATGTGAGCCCACCATCGCTGGAGCGGATCATGCGCGTGTCCAATGCCAACCCTACACCGTAGACCGACCCGAAGCAATGACTCGCATCCAGCACCTGGATCTTCCAAATGATATCGCTTGTTACTCCTGTGGTGTGAACGGTCTGCCAGGAAGCACCTCCATTGGTAGTGCGCAGCACGATCCCTCCTTCCGCCGGGTTGATCGATGTGCCCGTTACGAACCCCGTATCCGGGGTCAGGAAATGGATGTCTACCAAGGCGAGTGCATAGGCAGACATATCGGAATAGATCCACGTGTTGCCCGCATCGTTGGAGCGGATGATGTAAGCCGGCGACGACCAAATACCGCAGCCATATATCGTCTGTGCATTGGGGATGCTGAGCCCGCAGATCCCCGTGGGTTGCGGTTGGATCGTTGTGCTGATATCCGTCCATGTGGTTCCTCCGTTCGTCGTTTTGTACAGTGCGTGGTCCAATGAACCAGCAAAGCCAAGTGTGTCGTTAGCGAATTCGATGCTCCGCAAGTATTCTGGGGCATTGTACTGCAGGGTCCAAGAACCACCCCCGTTGGTGGTTTTGTAAATGGTGCCCGCAGAGCCTCCCACGGCCCAACCGGTATCGGGACCCAGAAAGAACACATCGTCATATCGCCCCGAATTCGGAAGGTTCGTGGTGGACCATGTGCCTTGTGCATGTGCCAGGGTAGACCATAGAATGGCCGTTGACAGAACCATCCACGAACACCAGCTCAAGATCCTTTTCATGGTTGTGAAGGTCGCACTTCTCACTCTTGTTGATCGAAGCGATAACCCTGCCGCCCTTGTGAAGCTACTTTCGCCCCGTACGCTCCAGCTCAATGGCCAAGCACAAGCTCGATATGGAACCCGACCCGGAGGTCACGTTGATAGGCATCAGTTGCCATGTTCACGATTATCGCCTTTGTTGGGCGCTGAATCGTGAATTGGGGATCAGCCTTACGCGGCGAGACAAGGACATTACCGATCAAGGCCCCGAAACGATCGCCAGCTATGCCGCATTCGACCATGTTGATGAAGAGAACCAGGCTCAATACCTCTTGGTCCACAACCACAGTGGTGATGGCGTGCTATTGAAAGAACACAAACAAGCCGACTTCTTCCTACTTGTGGATGAAGCCGCCCCACTCACTCCCGAAGAACTTATCGACCACGTGCGCAAAACCGAATTCGTGCTGATGGCTTTCCCGCTGGATGCCCGCAAAGAGCGGGGCGCGCACAAACTCCTCCAATGAACATCGACCCCAAGACCAAGATCGTGGCCACCATTGGCCCAGCCTCTTCCTCTGTAAGTGTGCTCCGCGAACTCATGCGTGCGGGCATGGACGTTGCCCGTCTCAACTTCAGCCATGGGAGCTACGAGTTCTATGCTGAAGTGATAGCGAATATCCGTGATCTCAATGCGGAGCTTGGCATCACCACCGCGATCCTCGCGGACCTGCAAGGGCCGAAACTGCGCGTGGGTGAAATGGAGAACGGATCCATTGACGTGCCCGAAGGCAGCGAGCTGATCATTACCACCGAGAAGATGATCGGCGTGCAGGGCAAGGTGAGCACCGTGTATCAACAATTCCCGCAGGACGTTAAGCCCGGGGAATACGTGCTGCTCGACGACGGCAAATTGCGCATGCAAGTGATCAGCACGGATGGCAAGACCGAAGTCAAGTTGAAGGTGCTTAGCGGCGGTAAGCTCACAGACAAGAAAGGGATCAACCTGCCGAACACCAAGGTCAGTTTGCCTTGTCTCACCCCAAAGGACTTGAAGGATCTGGACTTCGCGCTTTCGCAGGATGTGGATTGGGTTGGCCTCAGTTTCGTTCGCAGTGCCCGTGACATTATCGAGCTCAAACACATCATCCACGCCCAAGACAAACATGCACGAGTGGTGGCCAAGATCGAGAAACCAGAAGCCTTGGCAGAGATCGATGATATCATCCGCGAAAGCGATGCGCTGATGGTGGCTCGTGGTGATTTAGGCGTTGAGGTGCCCATGGAGCGAGTGCCATTGATCCAGAAGGACATCATCCGCCGCTGCTTGAAGCAGCATCGCCCATGTATCGTCGCTACGCAGATGATGGAGAGTATGATCACCAGCAGCACGCCCACTCGCGCCGAGGTGAATGACGTGGCGAACGCGGTACTCGATCATGCCGACGCGGTGATGTTGAGCGCGGAGACCAGTGTGGGTAAATACCCGGTTGAAGTAGTGCGGGTGATGAACCGCATTCTCGCTGAAATGGAAACAGCTGATGGTATGTATGATGTGCCGAAAGTTCCACTTGGCACCAACGACCGCTCGGTTACGGATGCCATTTGCGATGCGGCTGTTGGGTTAACCGATACGATGCCCGTGAAAGCGATCGTGACCATGACCCACAGTGGCTATACAGCGTTCAAGATCGCCAGCATGCGGCCTCGTGCGAACATCCATGCTTTTACCAGCAATCCGAGCATTCTGTGCATGTTGAACCTGGTGTGGGGCGTACGCGCGCACTACTACGATAAGACCGTGAGCACTGACCACACCATTGCCGATATCAAGCATCTACTGCGCAAACGCAACCAGGTGCAAAAGGGTGATCTGGTGATCAACCTCGCCAGCATGCCCATCGCCGAGAAGGGGATGAGCAATATGCTGAAGTTGAGCCAGGCTTGACCAGACCTACCTTGCCGCGTGAACGAACGCGAATGGGATGCGGTTGCTGACACGTTCGAGGAGGATATCTTCAACGTACCCGCGAACGACCGATTAGGATTGATCGCGGAACGGATAAAGCGATTCGGGAACAAGAAGGGATCCGCTGCTGACATTGGCTGTGGTATCGGGCGAACGTTGCCCATGCTGGCACAAGCTTTTGGATCGGTAAGGGCTTCGGACATTTCCGGTGAATGCCTGGCTATTGCAGAGCGCAAGTGCAACGCTTGGCCGAACATCTCCTATCACCATCTCGATCTTCGCGAGGTGAATGGTTCGAATGAGGCTGTTGATTTCGCCCTGTGCATCAATGTGCTGCTCACCGCTTCGTTGGCCATGCGTCAACACATGTTCAAGAGTGTGTTGGCGCAGATCAAACCCGGTGGCCATCTTTTGTTGACCTGCCCTGCATTGGAAAGTGCGCTCTACGCTTCGCATCGCTTGGTGCAATGGAATATCGACAAGGGAATGCCTCCGGCAGTTGCGCAACAAAAGGCCTCACGCGATGCGAGCCGTTTGGATATGGGCATAGTTCAATTGGACGGGGTCGCCACCAAGCACTACTTGCGAGAAGAATTGGAGGACGTTCTGCGCGCGAATGATCTGCTTCCGGTGGAAACCTTGAAACTGGAGTACCCTTGGAGTTCGGTTTTTCCCGAATCGCCAGCAGGAATGGCTGAGCCCTTGCCGTGGAACTGGATGGTGTTGGCCCAGCGGCTTTGTTGAGACCGACCGGAAATAGCGACGCCTCCCGGATCCCTCCAGAAGGCGTCGACTTACCACAAACCAAAACCAAACCTTTCGTTTGTAAGACAGTGGCTCGTTCCTGCGCGCTGCCTTCGAAAACGAAACTAAGGGCTTCTAATCGCGCCGATGTACGCTAACCGAGTAACGGTTGGGTCAGGCGAAGCAGTGGCGCGCAGGCTGAAAAAACCGCTCAGCGACCCTTGCGCGAGGCTCTTCCGGCCGCAACTGGCTCCTTGAGCCACTCTTGGTAGATCACTTCCAGTTCATCGTACCAATCCGCTCCATAAGCCCGGGTCAACGGCCCCTTCAAAAACCGGAACACCGGCACATCGAGCTTCGCACCGCAGGAGCAGGCCGGCTTGCAGATATCCCACATGTTGTAGTTAAGACCGTCGTGGTACTTGAGCTTCTCTACGCGGATGGGATAGAGATGGCAACTCAGGGGTTTGTTCACGGGGACCTTTCCATCTCGGTAGGCGTTCTCGATCCCGCATTTCCAGATACCGAGCTTGTCCTTCTTGGCGAAGGCACACTCTTGGTATTCGTCCACGAGCGGGGTAACCAGCTCGCCGTCCATATCCACCACACTGGTGCCTTGCTTGTCCACGGCTTTGCGCCCGCGCACTGTCATGTACGGCTTTATCTCCTCGTAGTACTTCTTGACCTCTGCCGCTTCTTCTGGGGTAATGGGAGCGCCGCTGTCGCCCTGTTCACAACAGGCACCCTTGCACGCGTTGAGGTCGCAAACGAAGCGTTTCTCGAAGAGGTCTTCGCTTATGAGGGTGCCGCGGTGTTCGATCATCGGGGCGCGAAGCTATGGGCGACGCGCGTAGTGCATCTTTGCCATCGCGACGTCGTAGCCTTCCAGGACGTTCGCCCACATCATGAGCAATCAAGAAGACCGCCTAAAGACCCTCATTGGCCATGCGAAAGAGTATGGCTTCGTATTCCCAAGCAGCGAGATCTACGATGGCCTGAGCGCCACATACGATTATGGCCCATACGGCGCTGAGTTGAAGAACAACATTCGGCAGTATTGGTGGGCGGCCATGACGAAGCTGAACGAGAACATCGTGGGCTTGGATGCGGCGATCTTCATGCACCCCACCGTGTGGAAGGCAAGTGGCCATATAGATGCATTCAACGACCCCTTGATCGACAACAAGGACAGCAAGAAGCGATACCGCGCCGACGTGCTCTTGGAGGACCATATGGCCAAGTACGCGGACAAGATCGAAAAGGAGACCGAAAAGGCGAAGAAGAAATTCGGCGAGGCCTTCAACGAAGAGCAGTTCCGTGCTACGAACCCCAATGTGTTGCGAGCCCAGGAGAGGATCAATGCGGTGGAAGGGCGAATGAAGATCGCGCTCGAAGCGAGCGACTTGGAAGCTGTTCGGCAACTGATCATCGATGAGGAGATCAAGTGTCCGGTTAGCGGAACAGCGAATTGGACGGAAGTGCGCCAGTTCAATTTGATGTTCGCCACGGAGCTCGGCAGTGTGAGTGGTGAGAGCAGCACCATTTACCTGCGGCCGGAAACGGCACAAGGCATATTCGTCAACTTCCTGAATGTGCAGAAAAGCGCGCGGATGAAGATTCCCTTCGGCATCGCGCAAACCGGCAAAGCTTTTCGCAACGAGATCGTAGCGCGGCAATTCATCTTCCGCATGCGTGAATTCGAGCAGATGGAGATGCAATTCTTCGTTCGCCCAGGCACCGAGATGGAGTGGTATGATTCATGGAAGGAAAAGCGCATCGCTTGGCACCGGGCATTGGGCATGCCGTTGGAGAATTACCGTTTCCACGATCACATCAAGCTGGCGCATTACGCCAATGCGGCCTGCGATATCGAATTCAAGTTCTCCTTCGGATTCAAGGAGCTCGAAGGCATTCACTCGCGCACAGACTTCGACCTGAGCAGCCATGAGAAACACAGCGGCCGCAAGCTTACCTACTTCGATCCGGAGACCAATGAAAGCTACGTGCCCTATGTGGTCGAAACATCCATTGGACTTGATCGCATGTTCCTGGCTGTTCTGAGTTCAGCCTTCGTGGAGGAAAAATTGGAGAACGGCGAAGAGCGCGTTGTGCTGCGAATTCCTGCTCCTCTGGCCCCGGTCAAGGTTACGGTGATGCCATTGGTGAAGAAGGACGGCTTGCCTGAAAAGGCCCGTGCTATCATCGATGGGTTGAAGCTCTCGCATAACTGTCAGTACGACGAGAAGGACAGCATTGGCAAGCGCTACCGCCGTCAGGATGCCATCGGCACACCATACTGCATTACCGTGGATTATGACACCATGACGAACGATACGGTGACTATCCGGGATCGGGATACGATGTTGCAGGAACGTGTGGCCATCGCGGATCTGGAGCGAATAGTGAGCGAGAAAGTGGACTTGCGCGTGCTATTGAAGCAGTTGTAGGGCTATTTTCGCCGCCTGTTCTTTTGGAAAACACCTACCCAGGTGGCGGAATTGGTAGACGC
The DNA here is from genome assembly GCA_031410075.1 of Flavobacteriales bacterium. Taxonomy (GTDB): domain Bacteria; phylum Bacteroidota; class Bacteroidia; order Flavobacteriales_F; family PHOS-HE28; genus PHOS-HE28. Next base: position 2,829 of record JANNYL010000060.1, on the reverse strand, counting down.
GCTGGTCTCAAACACCAGTGATTCACATCGTGCGGGTTCGACTCCCGCCCTGGGTACCCGTTTCATGCGCGCATGACCACATGTGCGCATGGGCATATGCAGAAGGACTCCCTTACCTACGCCGACCCCGCGAAGCAAGAGCGCTACGACAGGGCCTATATGAAGATGGCGGTGGAGTGGAGCAAGCTCAGCCATTGTACACGAAAAAAGGTGGGAGCCTTGATCGTTAAAGAGGGTATGATCATCAGCGATGGGTACAATGGAACACCCACAGGCTTCTCCAATGAATGTGAAGATGTGAACGGAACCACGCATTGGTACGTTCTTCACGCCGAAGCCAATGCGATCATGAAGGTGGCACGTAGCACGAACAACGCTCGGGAAGCAACCCTTTACCTCACGCATTCCCCGTGCAAGGAGTGCAGTAAGCTCATCCTTCAAGCGGGCATCAAGCGCCTTGTCTATCTGGATGCCTATAAAGACCCATCGGGCCTTAACCTCTTGAAAGACGGAGGTGTTTTGATTGACAAACTACAGGATCTCTGAACCCATGACCGAACGTCGCGGATCCTGGTGGGTACTGCTTTTCCCCTTGGTACTTGGCCTTGCGCTGGCAGCCGGATTTTTGGCTGGTGCCCGATTCGGTGCGCCTCGGAATGTCGCTCCCAGCCTCTTCTCGTTCCAACAAGCTCGCCCTAGCGACAAGCTGGACCAGGTAATGGCGCTGATAGACCGCAACTATGTCGATAGTATCCAAGAAGAAAAGCTGGTGGATGAGGTTCTTCAGGATATGCTTCAGAAGCTCGATCCGCACAGTTATTACATCAGTGTTGCCGAATTGCGGGCTGCGCAAGAGCCCTTGGAGGGAAGCTTTATGGGCATTGGAGTGGAGTTCGCAATACAGCGTGATACCATCGTGGTTATCACTCCTGTGGAAGGCGGACCAAGTGCCAAGCTCGGGATCCGCGCAGGCGACCGGATCGTGAGTGCGGATGCCAAGCCCTTGGCGGGGGTTCATATCGCCAACGAGGATGTCATGAAGGCACTTCGCGGACCTGAAGGAAGCAAGGTGGTCGTAGGTATTCTGCGTGGAAGGGACAAGCCTTTTGATGTGGAGATCGAGCGAGGAGAGATCCCCATCAATAGTGTTGCGGCCGCACTTCTGGACAAGGATGGTACCGGATATATCAAGCTGAGCCGTTTCGCGCGCACGACAGAAGAGGAGTTCATCAAGGCCTCCGAGGGACTCTTGGCGCAAGGGATGAAAAGAATGGTTTTGGACTTGCGCGGAAATGGTGGCGGGTATTTGAACGCGGCTATTGGAATTTGCGATCAATTCCTTCCTGCAGGCAGCCAAATTCTCTACACCCAGGGCCGTGTTTCCCCGCGGAAGGACTTTATTGCAGGTGCAGGGGGGCTTCTTGTCGATATGCCGTTGGCGGTGCTTATCGACGAGGGTTCCGCCAGTGCTAGTGAGATCGTTTCAGGTGCTATTCAGGATAATGATCGCGGGCTGATCGTAGGTCGACGTTCTTTCGGTAAAGGTCTCGTGCAAGAGCATGTTGAATTGGAGGACCACAGTGCCGTGCGAATTACGACTGCCCGCTACTATACGCCGAGCGGACGCTCCATCCAACGACCCTATGGTCAGGGGATCGATTATGACGAGGACATGAGCAGCCGCTTCGACCACGGTGAACAGTTCAGCGCGGACAGCATACATCTGGACTCAACCAAGAAGTTCACCACGCTGAAGGGCCGCACGGTCTTCGGTGGCGGTGGGATCATGCCTGATCTATTTGTGCCGGCTGATACTTCCGATCGTTCGGCGTACTTGAGCGAGCTTTTCTTTAGCGGAGCGATCAATCAATACGCTTTTGATGTGGCGGACCGTCAACGGGAGCGATTGAAGTCATACAGGGATCCAGAAGCCTTTGCGGAGCGGTACACTTTGGATCCAGCACAAATGCAAGGGTTGGCCAAAGAAGCGGCTTCCTTGGGAGTGAAAGAGGATGCGCGTGGTATGGCTCGGTCCGAAAGGCTGATCTCCGAACGACTTAAAGCAGGGATCGCTCGGAACATTTGGGGCGAAGCCGGCTACTACCGGGTGGTAATAGGCACTGATAGCCTCTATCTCACCGCACGTCGTGCGCTCGGATCCGTACACTAAAGGAATTCCGACCCCGATTCAGTGGTCGCGCTTGGGCTATCCGCGATATGCCGCATAGAACCGACAGCCATTCTCTGGGTCTTTATTCCTGGTTTCGTCGAACATTCCATCGAAGGCCGATGCTCCTGAAAAAAAATTGGCATCAAAAGAGAAGGGGCCTTGCGGCCCCTTGTTCTTTATGCAGAGTCGAATACGGCTTAGTGGCCAGTCATCTTGTCGGCAGCAGCCTTGGTGGCATCAACAGCGCCCTCCATCATTTTGGTTGCGCTATCGCCCATGTTGGCAGCGGCAGCTGCAGCGCTATCCGCTTGTGCTTTTGCAGCAGCTTCCATGTCGGCAGCAGCTTTTGCCATTGATGCTTGAACGCTGTCAGCAGCGGCCTTCATCTTGGCTTCCATGTTCTCGGCAGTTGCGCCTCCGCAGCCTACCATGATCGCTGCCACAGTGGCCAGCAATGCAAATTTCTTGATCATCTCCGTTTGGTTTTTGGTGAAAGTGGCCGCGAATGTAGTATTTTCTTCTAACCATCAAGGACTTGCCCACTTAAAGCGCGATTATCTTTCGCCCCGAAGTCTCGTTATCGGCCCAACCTTACCCCACATGCCCTTCCAACTACCTGCACTTTCTTATGCCCATAACGCACTGGAGCCCCACATCGA
>JANNYL010000059.1:0-11192 GCA_031410075.1 Flavobacteriales bacterium | reverse complement strand
CGTGGGTGATGCGCGCGATGCTGCTGCCTACGACATTGCACACACCGAAAATGGTGGCGCCCCGTCCCTTGGCCAATTCAATAGCGGCCATGGTATCCGCTGTCTCCCCGCTTTGGCTGATCGCGATCACGATATCATCTTCATTGATGATCGGATTGCGGTACCTGAATTCGCTGGCGTACTCGACCTCAACTGGGATGCGGGCCAGTTCTTCGAAGAGGTACTCACCAACCAATCCTGCATGCCAACTGGTACCACAGCCAACAATGATGATGCGCTTGGCCTGCACGAATTTCTGCTCGTAGTCCTTGATACCCCCTAGCACAGCCTCCCCAGAGGCCAGATTCAAACGACCGCGCATCGAATCTCGAATACTCCGCGGCTGTTCGTGGATCTCCTTCAGCATGAAGTGGTCATACCCACCTTTCTCCAACGTCTCGAGATGCATTTCGAGTTCGGTGATGAAGGGCGTCTTCTCCTGGTTCTTCACGTTCCGGATCTTCAAGCCCTTGCCGCGTTCGATCACGGCAATCTCACCATCCTCCAGATACACTACGTTTTTCGTGTGTTCTACGATCGGTGTCGCATCACTGGCAATGAAGTGTTCGCCATTGGTGCCAATACCGATCACTAGTGGGCTGCTGCGGCGTGCAGCTACCATGATATCGGGGTTCTTTTTGTCAATGACCACGATCGCGTAGGCCCCTACTGCGCTGTCAAGCGCTAGCCGCACCGCTTCGGGCAGGTCTACTTTTTCCGTTCGTTGTACATCGTCGATCAGATGCACAAGCACTTCGGTATCCGTATCGCTCTTAAAGGAGTGCCCTCTGTGCTTGAGCTCTTCTTTGATAGAGGCGTAGTTCTCGATGATACCATTGTGGATCAACGCCAGATCGCCGCTCGTGCTTTGGTGCGGGTGGGCGTTGATGTCGTTGGGCGGCCCGTGGGTAGCCCAACGCGTATGCCCGATACCAACGGTTCCAGAAAGGTCTTTCCCTTGCACATAGGCCTCCAGGTCGCTCACCTTCCCTTGGCACTTGTGGATCAGAAGTTGGTCGCCGTTCAAAAGCGCAACACCTGCGCTATCGTAGCCACGGTATTCCAACCGGCGCAAGCCGTTGATAAGGATCGAATAGGCGTTCTTGTCGCCCATATAGCCGACGATTCCGCACATGTCAGGTTCAGTATGTGGTGAAAGTTAGCCGCAATTTCATAGGAGCGATCGGATGCTCGGGGCCAAAGAGAATAGCGCGGTTCACCGAAACCCCGTTGCTGCCCGGGAGCACCGCCAACCCTGTATTCGGATACTCACCGTTGAGGACGCCCTGTATCCATCGTGTGATCACAAACCGATATTCATGATCCTCGGGGTCATAAAGCCCACCGATCAGTGTTGTGCCCGATAGTTGATCGGGGAGCGAGACGTCTTCGCCATTATCATCCTTGCGGAACACGAAAAGCTGGGTGGGTGGGACATAAAGTGGATAATAGCTTCCATCCACCGGGATCACCAATTCGGCTTTTGCCACCGCTCCAGACCCATTCGTTGCGTAGTCCAGGATGTTCGGGAACCGAAGCTCCACGCGAGCACCGCCAAGTGCTTGAACGTACACCTCCTGTTGACCTGCTGTCTGGTTCTGAAGGGCTAATACAAGACCGGGCTCCGTAGCCTTCGTGTGGTCAAAGTGCGATAGCGAGTAGCGCACGCAGCTCGTGTTGATAACGAAGTCGAACGTGAACGTGTCCACAACGGCGGTATTGCGATAGTAAAGCCGCACCTTGCTATCCACACCAAGCAAATTGAAGTACAAGGCCGCTTGTTGGAACGGTACGGTGGCTTCTTCCGCGGGCAAGACCATTATTCCTTTGAACCACTCAAGGAATGCCTCGTTGTTGGCAAGGGTCGTTGAGCCCCATTTGCTCAGGATTTCCCCGCCCAGGGAGGTTTTCAACGGGATGCGCAATTGCGGGCTGAGCGATTCGCCCCCTATGGACAGGGGCGTGGATGGCTGAATGGGGAATTCAGGCCGGTCCGCCGCCACCAAGTCCCCCAATAAGATCCCGGGAACATGATCACTCAAATAGGACGTGTCGGTTCGCAGGTCTTCGTTCAGCCGGAACACGCGGAACGATTGCGGATCCGTATTTCCATAACCGAACGTGGTAACATCGTAAGCCAATGAAAGCACGATGGAATCACATACCAGGTCACTCGGGTTCACACCGGAACCAACGTTGTTGGAACTCAGGCGTACCTGGGTTACAATGCCCGTGCTCACCAACCCGAAATCCGGGTCCAGGTAAGTGCCAAGAACATTGCGACTGAGAGCGCTGGTGCGACCGGGTTCAGGAACGATCGTCCAAGCCAGAATGCCTGTAGTATCAACCTGATCTGTCCCGAGTGCGTCGGCAGGGTCCAGAATATCCAACCCCAGATCGCTATCCGGCTTTTTGCAGCCAGCCAAGACCAACCCGCCGAAAAGCAGCACGGCCCCCAACGTGGGCCGTGTGCGAAATTGGAAAATGTGTCTCTTCACGCTCCGGCCAAGGCTTCTTCCAATACTTCGTGGTAAAACTCGGCATGAGCGTTAACGCGCTCGTCTTCACCAGCGTAGGCAAGTACACGCTTTTCACTGGCTTTGATCGCGCTTTCCATGGTTCGGCTCAACTTTGGACTGCCCTTCACCACGGCATCACACAGATTCAGGGCGAATTTGTTCAGATCATCCGTGGTTGGCTTGGAAAGGCCCTTCAATAGGTCTTTGCTGAAGCCTTCCTGGCCGAGTTTCTTCGCCAGGTCCTTGTCCAAGTCCTCTGGTTGTTCATCATACACGGTGAGAATAAGCTTGGCATCCTCAAAGTGCGGATCGTCGTTGAAGAAGTGGCGGATGTACAAAGGAACGAAGGCGGTCATCCAGCCGTGGCAGTGGATGATGTCCGGCTTCCAACCCAATTTGCGCACGGTTTCCAATGCTCCACGGCAGAAAAACAAGGCACGTTCATCGTTGTCGGCGAAGAATTTTTCATCATCGTCGTGCGTCAAGTTCTTCCGCTTGAAATACTCCTCGTTGTCGATGAAGTAAACCTGCATGCGGGCACTTGGAACGCTGGCCACTTTTATCAGTAGCGCGTGGTCAGTATCGTCGATGATCAGGTTCATTCCACTCAGGCGGATCACCTCATGCAACTGGTGCCTGCGCTCATTAATGCTTCCGAATTTCGGCATGAACGTCCGTATTTCGTTGCCACGGTCAAGCATGCCCTGGGGCAGTTGGCGGGCAGCCCGGCCCATTTCGGTGCCATCGGTAAAAGGTTCGATGAACTGTGAAATGGTCAACACCTTGGCTTTCTTCAGACTCATGCGGGATGGGGATAAGGATTGGGAACACAAAAGTATAGACATTCGGGGCCTATTTCAACAAACGCGGATGCGAATTCCCCTCGCCGAGCACAACATTTAGCGGGTTAGCATGCAGGTGGTCGAGGATGTTTTAGCAATGGCCGCGTGGAGTGCAGCGCGGCGACGGGCCGGACAAATAATCGGTTTTGTGCCTACCATGGGAGCATTGCACGAGGGGCATTTGACGCTTGTGGATCAAGCGTTTGGTACGTGCGACACCGTTGTAGCCAGTGTTTTCGTGAACCCGCTGCAGTTCAACAACCCAGAGGACCTGCGGAAGTACCCTCGCCAATCGGATCAGGACCGTGCCCTGCTTGAATCCAGGGGGTGCCATGCGCTATTCGTGCCCACCAAGGAAGGTATCTATGATGGGTCAATACCCAAGAGTTATGACCTGGCTGGATTGGACGAGGTTCTCGAAGGGCCTTCTCGCCCCGGCCACTTTCAAGGTGTGGTGAACGTGGTCGAGCGCTTGTTCCACTATACCCGGCCAGACCAAGCCTTTTTCGGCGAAAAGGATCGTCAACAATTGGCGGTGATCCGTCTTATAGCCCAACGCGAGAGGTGGCCTGAGCAAATTATCGGCTGCCCTACGGTACGTGCTTCGGACGGCCTGGCGCTGAGTTCGCGCAATGCAAGGCTGACTCTCGAAGAACGAGCCGCAGCCCCGGCGCTTTATCGCAGCTTATGCGCAGTAGGGCATAGGGCCTTCGAACACTCCGTTGATCGGTGCAGACATGCCGGGATTGAAATTCTTGCTTCGGAACCCATGGTGCAGTTGGATTATCTGGAAATTGCCCATCCACTAACCCTGCAGCCTTTGGCCGATTGGGGTTCCATGGATGAGGCGTCCGTTCTGATCGCGGCTTCGTTCGGAAATGTGCGCCTTATCGATAACCTGACCCTACGCAGGTAAGTTCGCCCTCTCAATTGCCGAATACAGTGAGATTCTTCGCATACGGCTCTTCTTCTTCCGAAACAGCGAATACATGAAGAAGGCCCTTTTGAACGCCTTGAAGGTTATTGCGCCCCTTGGGATAGGTGTCTGGTTGGTGTTCAGTACGTACAACGACCTCAGTGCTGCGCAGAAAGCTGAATTGTTCGCAGCATTCCGGCAAGCCGATGCACGTTGGCTCATCCTCGCAACCATTGTAGGTTGGTTGGCGCATGTTAGCCGTGGTTGGCGTTGGCGTTACCTGCTATCCCCTCTGGGCCACAGGCCCGGATTTTGGAACTGCTATCATGCCGTGATGATCGGTTACTTCATCAACATGTTCATTCAACGCGCTGGTGAGGCTAGCCGCGCGGTATCAATATATCGGACTGAAAAGGTGCCTTTCGAACAGGGTTTCGGAACCGTGCTGGCAGAGCGCGTGGTGGACACGGCCATGTTGGCGGTTATCGCGGTTGTTACAGTGCTCTTCCAAGTTGATAAGATCGAACTCTTCAAGAGCCGCATCGCCGATTATCGTTCCTCACAACAAGTAGCGCAGGCGGGTGGATTCCCTTGGTTCACCGTTATTCTGGTCATCATCGCGATCGCGGTTGTTGTGGGCACCTATCTCATCTTCACTCGCCCAGCACTGCGCGCCCGTGCGATGGACTTATTGCGCGGCTTTGGGGCGGGGTTGCGCGCTGTGGTCAATACAAAGCAAAAGGGCGCTTTCATTGCGCACACGCTATTCATCTGGGCGGCTTACATCGGCATGTTCAAAGTGGGTTTTTATTGCCTGCCAACCTTGGAGGTGGTGCCCTTTGCAGGGATCCTTGCGGGGTTTATCGCTGGCGCTGTTGGTATTGTGCTCGTGCAAGGTGGCATCGGGGTTTATCCAGCTTTGGTGGCTTTGACCGTTGGGATGTACATGCCATCCTCCTTGGGGGGTGAGTTGGTGCGACCCGACGCGCTGGCCATGGGATGGCTTCTTTGGTTGGCCCAAACCCTCATGGTTATTGTGCTTGGCGGCGTGTCACTACTTTTGACTTCCTTCAGGAAATCGGTCGTATGACAACAGAGATCGCTCCCGTTCATGCCAACTCGCGGCTCTTTGAGTTGGTGCCATTGGTGCGCTTGTGCAACGTATGGCGCTTGAAAAGCGATCGTATCGTATTCACCAACGGTGTATTCGACATTCTTCATCGAGGCCATGTTGAGTACTTGGAAGAGGCAGCGGCCCTCGGCGACCGCTTGGTTGTCGGATTGAATAGCGACTCCTCTGTGCAGCGCTTGGGTAAAGGCCCTGATCGACCCTTGAATGACCAGTATAGTCGCGCGTTGGTTCTTGCCGCCCTTCGCTGTGTGGATGCCATTGTGATCTTCGAACAGGACACGCCATTTGAATTGGTCACTGCGATCCGTCCGGATGTGCTTGTTAAGGGCGGAGACTGGAAGCCTGAACTGATGGTGGGCAGCGATGTTGTAAAGGGCTACGGTGGCGAGGTGCGCTCCTTGAAATTGGTGGACGGTTTTTCCACTACCGCCCTGGTGGAACGTATCCGCCATGGCGGCTAAGATCCGCTCCGCTTACGTCTGCCAGAACTGCGGTGCCTCTTTCCCGCAATGGCTGGGACAATGCTCCACTTGCAAGGAATGGAACACCTTGGTGGAAGAGGTGCAGGATCGGGTTCTTGAAAAACGGGGCGTGCCTGACAGTGTCCGGGACCGAAAGCCCAAGCCGATCGCTATCGCCGATATTTCTTCGGATAGCGGACCGCGAATTCCGCTCGGTGACCGGGAGTTGGACCGGGTGCTTGGCGGCGGAGTGGTTCCAGGCTCATTGATCCTCATGGGGGGAGACCCCGGCATCGGCAAAAGCACCCTGATGCTTCAGACCGCACTGCGCGCGAATGGCCTGCGAACCCTGTACGTTTCCGGGGAGGAGAGCGAGCAGCAAGTGAAAATGCGTGCGGACCGACTGAACGGGGAGAACAGCACGGTGGACTGCTTCGTCCTCACGGAAACCAACACTCAGAACATCTTCAAACAGATCGATGCACTTCAACCGGGCTTGGTGATCATAGACAGTATCCAAACACTTCATACCGCGGCTTTGGATGCTAGCCCTGGCAGTGTGGGACAGGTGCGCGAATGCACGAGTGAGCTTATGCGGTATGCGAAGACCACCAATACCCCCATGGTACTGATCGGCCACATTACCAAGGATGGTGCGATCGCTGGACCCAAAGTGCTGGAACACATGGTCGACTGCGTGCTTCAGTTCGAGGGTGATCGCGATCATGCCTACCGTTTGCTCCGACCGTTGAAGAATAGATTCGGGAGCACCAATGAATTGGGCATTTATGAGATGCAGGGAAGTGGCCTTGCCATCGTGGAGGACCCCAGCCAAGTGCTCCTCGGTGATCGAGGGTTGCGACCAAGTGGAGTTTGTGTAGCCGCCACGCTTGAAGGCATGCGACCATTACTCATCGAAGTGCAGGCCTTGGTGAGCACGGCTGTCTATGGCACACCGCAACGAAGTGCGACCGGGTTCGATCTGCGTCGTATGAACATGCTGCTTGCGGTTCTTGAAAAACGATGTGGTTTCCGGCTCGGGCAGAAGGATGTGTTCTTGAACCTGGCTGGAGGTTTCCGTGTGGAAGAGCCTGCCATTGACTTGGCTGTTGTGGTGGCCGCGCTCAGCAGTAACGCCGACATTCCCGTCCCTATGGATGTGTGTTTTGCGGGTGAGGTTGGGCTTACTGGCGAGATAAGGCCGGTGACCCGCACAGAGCAGCGTATTGCGGAAGCTGCCAAACTCGGGTTTGCGCGCATGTTCGTTCCTAAAGGGACCAAAGGGTTGCCCACGAACAGTGGGATAGAGATCGTGCCCGTCAGCAGGGTGGATGAGGTGCTTGGCCATTTGTTCGGATAGCCAGGATCATCGCGTCTTCTCAACGCCCTTCGTGCAGCACCGGGCAATTACCTCTTATTGGCAAACCATTGTTCGGCACCGGACGCGCACTCTCGCACCTTTGTGACCCGTATGCGTGCATAACGTCTACATCCTGACCCCAAACTCCTATGAGCCAATTGATCGAAACCAGACAGGCCACGCTCGAACGCACAACTGCGGAAACCGTCGAAGTCCGCTTTAAGCCAGGTCTTGTTTTGGATAAGAGCGGCTTGGATGAAATATTGGTTGAACGCGAGCGCATCTGTTCAAATACGGGAAAACATGCCGTTCTTGCGATATTCCCCAATGATGCTGACTTCGATCTGGCCGTTATGACCCAAGATCATTATTCGGGTCGAAAGATTGTAGCCTGTACCCGATTCCTTGCGGTAGCAGCCAATAGCCTGATGCATGAGCGAATGGCCAGTCTTTACTTCGCATACTTCCCGCAAACTTTTACAACAAGGATCTTCGTTGAAGAAGCGGAGGCTCGCACCTGGTTGAGCGCGCAGCTCGCTGAGCGCTCATTGAATTGAGACCGACCAGTCCTAGAACACGAAATGTTGGCCCTCAGCCGGCATTTCGTGTTCTATGTTAACCGCATCACTCCTTCACGAGATTGTAAAGCGCTTCGAGGTTGGGGGCCAGGATCACTTCGATGCGGCGGTTCTTCGCCTTGTCCGCAGCATCAATTGGTACGTATTCGCCACGACCACCGGCCGTTATCCGGGTAGGGTCCAATTTGCTGCTCTCCTGCAGTATGCGAACCACACTCGTTGCGCGCAGAACGCTCAAGTCCCAGTTGTCCTTCATAGTGCCACCGGGGAGGATCTTGTCGGTATCCGTGTGTCCTTCGACCAGTATGCTCAGGTCCTTCTCGTTTTCCACGGCTTTGGCCAAGCTGGCTAGCGCTTCTTTTCCCTTGGCCTCAACAGCGGTGCTGCCGGTGGCGAAGAGGAGTTTATTCTCCAAATTCACGTAGATCTTCCCCCCCTTCTGTGTCACGGTTAGACCCTTTCCCTCAAAACCCGTGAGTGCGGCGCTCACGCGGTCCTTCAGCCCTTTCATGGCCGCGTCCTTTGCGCTAAGTTCCTTCTGCAGGTCGGATAATTTCGCTTCGCGATCACCAAGGGAACGACTGAGAACGGATAGCGAATCTTCTTGGTGTTGCAGACGCAGGCGTGTGGTTTCCAGGTCGGTCAGAAGCTTCCGGTTCTCGCTCCGGTCACCGGCCATCAACAAGTTGTACTTGTCGAGCAACTCGCCGTTCAGCTTATTGATCTTGTCGTACTGGCCTGTCATATTGCGTAAGCTGGTGCCTTGTATGGTAGTGTCACGTTCCAAATTCGCTTTTCGTTTTTGCATGTCCTCCATGCTTGCCTGTTGCTCCTTCATGCTGGCTTCTGCCTGCTGGGCTTTGGCCAACGCAGCACCTTCGGTTTCCTGGGTGCTTTTATAGCGGCTCTGCAATTCTTCATACTTCCGTGCCGGAACACAGGCTTCGAACAGAGCGATGAGAACAACAGCGGCTAAAGGAATGCGGGTCGGGTTCATGATGATCTAACTTTCCGGTGTGACCACAAAATTCACCGAAGTCATCGACCGACGAACGTTCGTGTGAAACTATTTTTACGGGATCACGTTCTCCATATGTGAATGGAAGCCCTGAGTTGGACCGGAACCACTGGTGATCAATTGGTGGCAATGCCCTTGGATGAGGAATTGGACAACTACAGGCTGCTGGCGTATGTGCAGCGAGTGCAGCAGCGATACCGTGAGAACAAGCTTTACCCACATCTTGACGAATTGCGCGTCAGGCTTGACCAATTGGCCAACTGGTGCGAGCGCCGAACAGCTTTGGCCAAGGCTTTTCCTCGTTCGATCAAGGGCTTCGATCTGGGTCGAGGGGCATTGATGCGTAGCGAGATCCAAGATGATAGGATCATGGATATGATCGACTCGATGATCGCCAATGCGCTTCCTGGTCTTGGCCGAGCCCTCGAACAAGGAGCGGAATTGCGCGAAATTCTCGCTTCACGCATCCATTTCGAACCTATCGGCGTGCTGCCATTGCGCACTACCGAAGGTTATTTGCTCTTGCGGCAGGGAGCTACTGCACGGGCTTACTCGTACTCTCTCTCGGTGCCAGCGCGTTTTATCGAGGGCGCTGTTCACTTGGACGTCCGCACTCGTTTTATCGCCGACTACACGATCGGCTTCTCTTGCACATTCGAGCATATCAAAGCGGACCTGGTGCGCAAGCATGCGGACCTGCCCGAACCATCAGTATTCGCGTTCACTTCTGCTGTTTCCTTACCAGCCATTGAAACGTTTGTTCCACTTGCCAAGCGGTTAGTGTACGAACTGGCTTCTGGCGGAAAGGCTTAGGGAGCAGGCTTTTCCTTCTTTTCGAACCATACCTCGCACAAGTCCAGGTATTCGATCGCGTTCAGGTGTAGCCCCCGCACCCACGGCTGCATCAAGTACGCTGCTTGTTCGTGGTAAAGCGGGGTGATCGGCATCTCATCCATGGCGATTTTTTCTGCCAAGGCCAGTTGGTGCAAGCGCTCGACCTTGTCGTTGGTCATCATTGCCTTTGCGAAGATGTTGTTGAATGCCTGGTTGTTGAAACGGGTTTTATTGATCGAGGCGGGCAGCGTGCTATCCAGCACAGCATTCTTGCCATACAACAAAGCCAAGAAGTTTTCTGGATCGGGATGGTCGGCCGTCCACCCCTCTCGCCAAAAACGCACCCGCCCTCTATCGACCTGGTCGTAGTACCTCTCTGCCGGAACCACGCTTACGGACAGTGGGATGTTCAATTCGCGCGTTAACATGGTTTGAAGCGCCTCGGCCACTTGAACATATCCGAACCCATCAGCATTCAACTGCATTTGGGTCGACGGGAATCCAACACCTCCGGGGTATCCAGCCTCTGCCATCAACTTTCGCGCACTGTCAGGTGCGAACGGAATACGCGGAACCTCCTCATACGGGTATCCTTCCAGGCCCGGAGCGACAATTCCGTGCTTCGCTGGGGCTGCCATTCCTCCCAACACGGAATCTACCAAGTATTGTCGATCGATGGCCAATGCGAACGCATGTCTTACGCGTTTGTCATTGAAAGGCGGATGATAGATGTCGAAGCCGTAGAACTGGGACGTTAGCGATGGAATAACACACATCACAAAATGGCGCTCGCCCGAAGTCGCATCAACTGAATCGCGCAGATCCTGCAGTCTATCAACTGGCAGTTCCAGCAAAGCGGTTACGTGGCCCTCTCTGAATTCTTCGAATTCGGTCTTCTTTTCCTTGTTGAACGTGATACGTACGGCATCCAAATAAGGTAGTTGGTCATCATGTTCATCACGACCCCAGTAATGCGGGTTTCGCTCTAGGACCATCACTTGTGAGGGCGCGTATTCGTGTAGAATGAAGGGCCCTGTACCTATAGCATTCGTTCGAGGGTCTTCACCGTAAGAGGTAATGAGTTCTTTGGGCCAGATCCAACAACCCTGGTGCGCGATCACCTGTAGAAAATTCGGAGAGGGATGAAGCAAGGTGATCCTGACCGTTTGATCGTCTACCCGTTCAATTCCCTTTACGCCTTCTTTGGGCGTCTGCCCATTTCCGCTTGCGGCATAGTGCGAGTTCGCTCCTTCAACCCGGTCCTGGAACAACCAGAACGTGCCATCACCTGGTCCTTGCGTGCAAATTGTGTTGAAGCAGTAAATGATGTCGTCCGCGTTCAACTCGCGCCCTTTCCCATCGGGGAACGCAGGGTCATCTTGGAATCGCACCCCCTGTCGCAAGTGGAAGGTGTATTTCGTTGAAGTAGCGTCTACTTCCCACTTTTCAGCGATACACGGAATGATGCTCAGGTTTTCAGGGTCGAACGCGAC
>JANNYL010000058.1:0-4691 GCA_031410075.1 Flavobacteriales bacterium | reverse complement strand
GCATGTGCCCTGGAGGCATCATAGCACCATGCGCCACAGCGCCCGGGGAGGTTGTTACCAATGGTTGGAGCCCAAGCAAGCGGAACAATCCCTTCGCGAATTCGGGGATTGTGGTTGAAACGCGACCCATCGGGACCGATGCTTTGGCAGGCGTTCGTTACCAACAACGCATTGAACAAGCTGCGTGGCGTGCAGGAGGTGAGAGGCAATCAGCACCAGCACAACGTATGGAGGATTTCATTCTCGATCGACCGAGCGCGGATCTGCCCACCTGCAGCTATCAGCCCGGCATCGTGCCATACCGGCTGGATGATGTTCTGCCACTGGAGATCTCATCCCGCTTGCGCGAGGGGTTGAAAGCCTTCGGCGAAAAAATGCGCGGATACAGAACCAATGAAGCGGTTCTAGTAGCTGTAGAATCGAGAACCAGCTCTCCAGTGAAGATCCCACGCGATCCGATCACGCTCCAACATCCCGATGTGATCGGTTTGTACCCCTGCGGTGAAGGTTCGGGTTACGCGGGTGGCATCGTGAGTGCGGCCATGGACGGTATGCGCGTTGCGGAGCGGATCGGCGCTGGTTACTGAGCACAGCGCGGTCAACGAGCATGGCTCGGAACTCTTAGTTTTTCCTGCGTGCGAACTCCATGCAAAGTGCCGCTGCGGCTGCCGCTACATTGAGCGATTCCGCTGATCCGAACCGTGGAACGGAAATACTACGGCCTGGTCCATGCTTCACCGCGTCGCGCAGCCCGTGCGATTCGCTGCCAAGCACAAGCACGGCAGGTCGCTTAAGCTCGGTGTTGAACACATTTTCGCCGGATGCTTCGGCTTTGTACACTTCCGCATTCGCTCCAACGGCATCCATGATGGCCAGCGGTAGTTCCCCGTACCGCACGTTAGATCGAAAGAGCGAACCCATGCTCGCCTGCACGCACTTGGGGTTGTATGCTTCAACGCAGTCCAGCGAGCACCAGACCTGTTCCACGCCGAACCAATCCGCAATGCGCAACAGTGTTCCTAGATTCCCCGGATCGCTGATGCCATCCAATGCAAGAACCAGTTCATGGCCATGTGGAGCTCGCGGCGGAAGCGCAGCTGGTGTGCGTACCACAGCGATCACTTCATTGCCTTGTTCCAACGTTCCCATGCGCTCCAGATCATGGGGAGGATGGATCCTTGCATCAACGAGTCCGAGTTCCTTGGCCGCCTCGCTCGTGGCATGGTAGCTGTCAATGATCAAAGAGGATGCCCGCAGCTCATTCACCAATTTTCGACCCTGAACAAGGAAAAGACCTTGCTCCTCGCGCTGTTTGCGCTGATGCAATGAGCGAAGAAACTTCAGAGAAGGGTTTGTGCTCATCAGTGCGGATATCTTCGGGCGCGTTTCCTTTTGCGGGAAAAGGGCCGCGCAAAATAGACAGCCTCTTGCGGGTCTTGCACAAGCCTCTCCTTCATACGCTTCTGGCGGCCACGGTTCTTCTCGTGGGCGCGTGCAACAGCACCAAATGGGTTCCGCCTGGTGAGCGCTTGCTCGTGAAGAATACCGTCACCATCCCATCAGGTACGTTGGATGCCGACGAATTGCAGAGCATCATCAAGCAGAAGCCCAACAAGCGCGTGCTGGGGCGTCCGATGTACTTGTACCTCTATAATTTGCGCAACCCGGAAAAAGTGGCCCGGAAGCGTGCCCTGAAGGATAGTCTTTGCGCAGTTGAGAACGACAAGCGCAAGCTGCTGGGCAAGGACCCGCGGACGTGTGATCGGTCATCTCGTGGGCGCAGTGGAGAAGCGCCGGTCATCCTGGACAGCAACCTTCTCGCTCGCACCTCCCAACAGTTCGCTCTGTATGCGTTCAAGGAAGGCTTTTTCGAAGTGCAAGTTTCGGATACAGTGCATCTGGATCGTCCGAAATGGCCTTTCGGGGGGTGGAGTGGCAGGCCTTTCAAAAAGCCCAAAGCCGCTGTGGAATACCGCATCACGCCAGGCAGGCCTTGGGTGTACTGTGTCGTTGACTACCACGTGGATGATCCACTTATGGCTGCGATCGTTCAGGAGGAATGGGACCAGTGCATGGTGAAGCCCGGAGAGCGTTTCGATGATGATCTGATCGAGGCGGAACGCACCCGCATCACCGATCTGCTGCGGCGCCGGGGCTATCTCTGGTTTACCCGCGACATGGTGCTTTTCGATGCGGACACCAGTGCCGGTGATCACGAGGTCGATATGCGCATGTCGTTGGAGAGGCCGCTGAACATTGGGCAACGTGGCTTGCGCGGAACCCCTGAGGGCACCCCGTATTATTTGGAGAATGTGGTGATAGATGCCACCCGCCGTACCAAGGCCAACGCAGGGGCGGTACCAGACACCCTTCGCTACAACGGATACACCTTCCTCTATCTCGGCAGGCGGCCAGAATTCAGGCCCAAGGCCTTGTTGGGACCTGTGTTTTTACGGCCAGGATATCAGTTCAACCAATTGGACGCGGATCGTACCTTCAGGCGCCTAACCAACTTGCGTGTGTTCGATCGGGTCGAGATCACCTACGATACGGCAGGCGTGGGCCGCAAGGGCTATGCGAACTGCCGCATCGGACTGCTTCCTTCCAAGCGCCAAGGTTTTTCGATCGAGGGCTTTGGTACTAACCGGGGCGGTTTCTTGGGCACTTCCGTCAATTTCAACTATCGCCATAAGAACCTGTTCCGCACAATGGCCTCTATTCAGGCTTCGCTCACACTAGGTCTGGAAGCACAGCAAAGTTTGAGCACGAACTCTGCCTCAGAGGATGCGAGCACCGCCATTGGTCGAGACGCTTTGTTCAATACCGTGGAGATAGGTCCTGAGGTCAAAGTGGGATTTCCTATGCGCATAGGCTCAGCGCGGTCAGGTGGGGGCCGATTTGTGATCAATACGCTTTACAACTACCAACGCAGACCAGACTACACCCGCACTTTGGTCAAAGGAGCAATCGGAGTTGAAGTGAATTCAACAGCTACGCAAGTGGTCGGTTTTTATCTGCCGGAAGTGAACGTGATCCGTATACCACGACGGTCGAACAGTTTCATTGATTTCTTGGAGAATACAAATGACCCTGTCTTATCTGATAGCTACACGGACCACCTCATCATCAATATCCCGCGTGTCACGTATACGCTGAACACAGCAGCTGAAAAAAAACAGCGGAACAGTATATTCGATCGTATCAATTTTGAGTGGGCTGGTACGGTTCTTCGATGGATCCAGGGTGGCAATAACCTCCGCACGGAATCGTCCTCTGGTGAGCGGTATCACACCCTGTTCGATGTTCGGTATGCCGAATACTTGAAGTTGGAGAACGATCTTCGATTCTACCACACCATTCATGACCGCAGCAGTTTGGCGTTCCGACTTGCACTTGGTGTGGCCAAACCCTTCGGCAACCAGACCGTAATGCCGTTCGAAACCAGTTTTTTCAGCGGTGGTGCGAATGGCATGCGGGCGTGGAGGGCGCGTTCGCTCGGACCCGGTTCGTACAACTCAATTACGAACAGCTTCGATCGCATCGGCGAGGCTCGAATAGAGGGTAACATCGAGTATCGGTTCAAGGTGTTCGGTTATTTGGAAGGAGCGCTTTTCAGCGACTTCGGCAATATCTGGCTCTTGCAGGACAACCCGGCAAAGCCCGGAAGCCAATTCAAAGGGGACAGCTTCATCAGCGAGATAGCGGTCGGTACGGGCTTAGGTGCCCGCCTCAACTTCGACTTTTTCCTTGTACGGTTCGACCTTGGGGTACAGACCAAGGATCCGAGCCTGCCCGCAGGCCAACGATGGATCTATGAAAGCAAGGACCCCGGTCTGGAGACTCGGTTCGGCCAGAAACTGAACTTCAATCTGGGTATCGGATATCCCTTCTGAGAAAGCATACTGAAGTCCGAGGCCAGTGCATGATCACCCCCACTGGAAAGCCACCTTGCTTTCCAAGGGAGGCGCCCTGATGTAAGTTTGCGGCCCGCCAAAAACGGAACACCGCATGGAAACGCTGAAGACCGGTAAGATCGATGAGTTGTTGGGTGCAGACGCGGATTCGCTGCTGAACCATACGTGCAAGACCATCGGCAAGAACGACCTGAACCTTCCGGGCCCCGACTTCGTGGACCGCTGCTTCTCGCTTAGCAACCGCAGCCCTCAGGTATTGCGGAGCATACAGGCCTTGTATGGTCACGGTCGCCTGGCGAACACAGGTTATATGAGCATACTTCCTGTGGATCAAGGTATTGAACACAGCGCAGGGGCCAGCTTCGCCCCGAATCCCATCTACTTCGATGGTGACAAGATCGTTCAATTGGCGCTTGAAGGCGGATGTAACGCTGTTGCCAGCACATACGGCGTGTTGGGCAGCGTTTCACGCAAATACGCCCACAAGATCCCCTTCATCGTCAAGATCAACCATAACGAGTTGATGACACTGCCGAACAAGTTCGACCAGGTGCTTTTCGGTACGGTTGAAGGGGCTTGGGATATGGGGGCGACCGCTGTGGGGGCCACGATCTATTTCGGTAGCGACGAGGCAAGCCGCCAGATCACAGAGATAGCCGAGGCTTTCCAGTATGCCCACGAATTGGGAATGGCCACGATCCTCTGGTGTTACCTGCGCAATCCAGGCTTCAAAACAGGAGGTGTTGATTACCACACGGCTGCTGATCTGACCGGCCA
>JANNYL010000057.1:0-1722 GCA_031410075.1 Flavobacteriales bacterium | reverse complement strand
CCAGGCAACCAAGGAAGCCGGTGAGATCGCGGGCCTCAAGGTTCGCCGAATCATCAACGAACCTACGGCCGCAGCATTGGCATACGGTCTCGACAAGAAACACAAGGAGCAGAAGGTTGTGGTGTTCGACTGCGGTGGTGGAACCCACGACGTAAGCGTTCTGGAACTTGGTGACGGCGTGTTCGAAGTGAAGAGCACCGATGGCGACACGCACCTCGGTGGTGACGACTTCGACCAGACGATCATCGACTGGTTGGCCGAAGAATTCAAGAACGACGAAGGCATCGACCTGCGCAAAGACCCGATGGCACTGCAACGCTTGAAGGACGCCGCTGAAAAAGCCAAGATCGAACTCAGCAGCACCACGACCAGCGAGATCAACCTGCCGTACATCATGCCGGTGAACGGTATCCCGAAGCACTTGGTGCGTTCGTTGAGCCGTGCGAAATTCGAACAACTCGCTGACAGCCTGATCAAGCGCACCATCGCTCCTTGCGAGAAGGCCTTGAAGAATGCCGGCCTCTCCCCTTCCCAGATCGATGAAGTGATCCTGGTAGGTGGTAGCACCCGCATCCCGGCCATTCAAGAAGCCGTGAAGAAATTCTTCGGCGGCAAAGAGCCGAGCAAAGGCGTGAACCCCGACGAAGTGGTGGCCGTAGGTGCTGCCATCCAAGGTGGTGTTCTCTCCGGTGACGTGAAAGACGTGCTCCTGCTCGACGTTACGCCACTGAGCCTCGGTATCGAGACCATGGGTGGTGTAATGACCAAGTTGATCGAGGCCAACACCACGATCCCTACCAAGAAGAGCGAGACCTTCAGCACAGCAAGCGACAGCCAGCCCAGCGTGGAGATCCACGTACTGCAAGGCGAGCGCCCCATGGCCGCAGGCAATCGCAACATCGGTCGCTTCCACTTGGATGGCATTCCACCAGCACCGCGTGGCACTCCGCAGATCGAAGTCACCTTCGACATCGACGCCAACGGTATCCTGCATGTTGCCGCCAAGGACAAGACCACCGGCAAAGAGCAGAGCATCCGCATCGAAGCCAGCAGCGGCTTGAGCAAGGACGACATCGAGAAGATGAAGAACGAAGCCAAGGCCAACGCCGACGACGATCGCAAAGCCCGCGAGCGCGCCGACAAGTTGAACGAGGCCGACAGCATGCTCTTCCAGATGGATAAGAACCTGAAGGAATACGGAGACAAGTTGCCAGCCGACAAGAAGCAACCGATCGAAGACGCCATCGCCAAACTGCGCGTTGCGCACACGGCCGAGGATCTTTCGGGCATCGACAGCGCCATGGCCGAATTGAACACCGTGTTCCAAGCTGCCAGCCAGGAGATGTACGCTGCCGCGCAACAAACGCAGGCCAGCGGTGCCCAGCCGGAAGCCAACACCTCGAACTCGAAAGAGCAGGAAGTAACCGATGTGGACTTCGAAGAAGTGAGCAACGAGAAGAAGTAAGTCCACACCCTCTGAACGAAAAGCCCCTTGGTCGCAAGACCTAGGGGCTTTTGTTTGGCGCATGGTGCCGTAAACGCTCGTCGTATTCCGGTCGTCTGCACGTCCTCGTCACTGCGGCCCCGAGCCGCAGTCCCGGCTCGTTGAGCGTGCACTGAAGGGCCTTGATAGGCCGGGATGACGGGTCAAGCCCGTCATGACGTATGGAGTGCGGGTCAAGCCCGTCAATGCGTCCTCGTCACCACGCCCCTGCGCGTCCT
>JANNYL010000056.1:0-9481 GCA_031410075.1 Flavobacteriales bacterium | reverse complement strand
CGCGATCAGTGCCTTCGTCGATCGACACCCCACGGTGAAGATGCTCGCGCTCAGCTTCCTCTTGCTGATCGGCTTCTCACTGATCGCCGAGGGCCTGGGTCAGCACGTCCCGAAGGGGTACATCTACTTCGCGATGGCATTCTCGTTGGGCGTCGAAATGCTGAATCTGCGCCTGCGGCGGAAAGCTGAGCCGGTCCTGCATAAGCGAGGTTGGTACCCGTATTGTCCGACTGAAGCAGGTTGGCATCGAAGTAGAGATACCAGTTTCCCGCATCATAAACACCCGTGATCAGGTGCCACAGCCCATCGAACACGATCTGAGAGGAATCGGCGGTGATCTGCGCGCCCAACTGACCGAAACTCGGTCTTCCTCCATCCCATGTTTCAAGTATAATGGGCAGTGCAGGGCTCGTAGGTTGCAGCAGTATACGGCCGAACGAATTGGCTTGGCTTTGCCGGGTCCAGTAGCTTATGGTAATCCCACCGGTTGGCAGCACTTCGAGCAAGGGTGAAACATCGGTATTGAACCCGCCTTCGATCATGCGGTACGCGCAGCCCTCGCTACCGGATCTGTTATCCGTAGGGGCCGCATCAGCCACGTTCGCAATGCCGTTCAGGCCATTGCCCGAGGCGTCGGTGAAATCAGAATTCAACGGCCAAGATCCAACAAGGCCATCGGTCAATTGCGCGTTCGCGTAGCCTGTTACGGCGAGGAAAAGAAAGGTCAGGTGTCTCATGGTTGAACGTGTTTGTGTGGAAGAGACGGTAGGCGTTCCGCAAGAAGTTGCACAGGCAACCATGTTGTTCAGCCGGTCGTCAGCGCGCGATTACATTGCGCGGGCATGGAACAATTCACGCTGGTAGCGAACCTTGTTGACATTCCTGCGCGCCGCATCTTTCCTGCGGAGATCGCGGTGGTCAGCGGCCGTATCGCATCGATCAAGGAGGTTGCCGGACCTGTTGAAAGTTTCTTGCTCCCTGGTTTTGTGGATGCCCATGTGCATGTGGAAAGCAGCATGCTGATCCCGAGTGAATTCGCTCGACTTGCGGTTACACACGGCACTGTAGCCACGGTTAGTGATCCGCATGAGATCGCCAATGTCTTGGGTGTTGAGGGCGTCGAGTTCATGATCGCGAACGGCAAGCAAGTACCCTTTCATTTTTTCTTCGGTGCTCCGTCGTGTGTTCCGGCTACCGCCTTCGAAACCGCTGGAGCGTTCATCGATGCGGAAGCGACCGGTCGTCTGCTTGCCGATCCGGACATCGGCTATTTGAGCGAGATGATGAATTTTCCGGGTGTGCTGAACGGAGATCCGGAAGTGCTGGCCAAGATTGCCCATGCACATCGCCTCGGAAAACCGGTGGATGGCCACGCGCCCGGCCTGCGTGGCGAATTGGCGAAGCGCTACATTGAAGCGGGGATCTCCACGGACCACGAATGTTTCACGCGCGAAGAAGCATTGGACAAACTCGCCTGTGGCATGAAGATCCTGATCCGCGAGGGCAGTGCCGCCAAGAATTTCGATGCGCTCATCGGCCTTATGCACGATCACGCGGAGCACCTCATGTTCTGTAGCGACGATAAGCATCCGGACAGTTTGGTGTTGGGCCACATCAACGATCTCTGTGCCCGAGCCGTGGCGCTTGGCCACAACGTTTTTGATGTACTTCGCGTGGCTTGTTCGAATCCGGTAGCGCACTACAACATGCCCGTTGGGCAATTGCGCGTGGGTGATGCTGCCGACTTCATTCTCGTTGAGGACCTGCAAGAATTCAACGTGGAACGCACGTGGATCGGTGGGCAATTAGTCGCCGAAAATGGGCGCAGCTTGATCCAGCGGGTCGCTTCGTCCAGACCCAATCAGTTCAACTGTTCATCCAAGAAAAAGGAAGACTTCCGCGTTCCTGCACAAACGAAAGACCTGTTGGTGATCGAAGCCTTGGACGGGCAATTGATCACGCCAAAAACATGGATCGCACCAACTGTTTCGAACGATGAATGCATCTCCGATCCATCCAAGGATCTATTGAAGATCGCTGTGGTGAACCGCTACCACAATGCACCGCCAGCAGTGGGGTGGATCACCAATTTCGGATTGAAGAAAGGGGCGATCGCCGGAAGTGTAGCGCACGACAGTCACAACATTGTGGCGGTAGGCACCAACGACGTGGATCTCTGCAAAGCGGTCAATCTTGTGATCCGTGAACGCGGCGGGGTCGCACTCGCCAATGCTGCGCATGAACGTGTGCTTCCACTGCCCATTGCAGGGATCATGTCCGATGCCGATGCGTACCTCGTTGCCGATGCCTATGCCGAAATGGATCGCGAAGCCAAAGAACTTGGAAGCCAACTGGCAGCCCCGTACATGACCCTCAGTTTTATGGCCTTGTTGGTGATACCCCACTTAAAAATGAGCGACAAAGGCTTGTTCGATGGGGATACGTTTTCGTTGTGTACTTGAGCGATCATTGTAGGGCCATGGAAATGTGCTGCCTATCGCAACGGGGTATCTCCAAGCGAAATCCGCTTCTAGGGTTGTTGGTACTGCTGGTCGTTGGCTGTGGAAGCAACCGGGAGTTCGCACACGTTCCCCAACTCAGCCATCGGCATTTCCGGCCTGGCGGGCAGGTGGAGTTCAGTCGCGCTGAAGTGAATGGGCCGCGAGAACAACTTGCGTGGATCAAGCCCAAGTCATCGACCTTGAAGCACCTTGATCCCTTTCCCCAGCCCATTCGATCCATCGCCTCGGAGCATGTGGTAGAACCCCGAAACGAGCCATCGGCCTCTCTCGTCGCTGGTTCCGCAACCGATCCTGGATCGATCGTTCCGGACCGATCTTCAGTTCCGCTGGAAAAAAGCGAACCTCAGCGCCTTCAGGAAACCCCCGAACGAACCGAGTGGAACTGGTTGGCCGTAGCGTCACCGATCATTTTGATCATTGCGTTGGTGGCCGCCATACCTGCACAGAGTACCGAGCTGCTCTTGATCGGTTGTTTGGCGGCGTTGGCGGCTGCGATCATTGGTGCGCGACAGTGCCGAGAAAAAGGCCAGAAAGGGCAGGGCTTCGCGATGGCCGTTATGGGTCTTGCGGCAGCCGGTGTGGTGATCGGTATTCTGGCCTTGTTGACTCGTTTGTGATCGGCTATTGGCCTATCCAATGGTGACTCGGGATCGCTCCGCGGGATTTTTCATCGCCACACTTCCAAGGCCCTCCTTCACGAATTTACTCGGCACCAATTTTCGACTTTTCGGCTTTCGCCCCCGCCCAACTTCCGAGACTTCAAACCCACAGCAATAGCACTACCCAATAGTGAACCCAACCTTCCGGACAAACCATTGTTCACATTCAACCCAGTAGCTACAGGATCAAGTACTTCCAAAGACATCAACTTTGGACATTGATGCGGACATTCGAGCAGACACATCCATGGCTTTGCTTCCGCTGGGACCCGCGCCGAATGCCCTACCCGGTATGGCTCTTATTGGGTGAAGCCGGGGCCTTGGTGCACGTAGTGGGCCAGGCCGCACTGCCGGTGAAAGTCGCCGAACAATTGGACCGAAAAAGCCTTGTTCAAAGCCTTGATGCGATAGCCTCTTTGGAAGGGAATACACTCCGTGAACCGCAGGTGGAAAAATGCCTCGCGGGTGAACTTCGGTTGCCCCCATCGCAAGCGTATTTGGCCCACGAGATCCTGAACCTTCAAAAGGCCATGTGTTGGACCGAAGACCGCCTTCGTACTGGTGATCGGCAATTTACTCCTTGGAGCCTGCAGCTGCTGAACGCACAGGTGCTGAAAGGCTTGCCCTGGGAAGAAGAGGTAGCGCCGGGCGACTACCGCACCATACGGCAGGTTCGCCCGGTACAAGGCGGTGCCCCAGCCGAAGACATTGGGCTGCTCATTGAAAAACTCTGCGATTGGTTCGCCGCCGACCGGTTCTCGCCGGAACATGCCGAAGAGCGCATGGCCTTCAGCTTGGTCAGGAGTTTCCTAGCGCAATTGTACCTGCTGTGGATCCGGCCATTCGCGGATGGGGATCTGCGCACGGCTTGGCTGGTCACTCATCAACTGTTGCTCGAAGCGGGGTTGCCAGCCATCGCGGTCCATCGGTTCGTTGCGCACACGGGCCGCGCGCGCAACGCTTGGTTCCGCGAAATATCCTCGGCTGCGACCGGGGGCGGCGATCCCATTCCTTTCATCGCCTTCCTGGCGCGCAACCTGGTAGAGGCCTTACAGGAATTGGCTACAGAGGTTGAAGCGCAACAACATCAAGCGCTTCTGGGCGATCACGTGCATCAACTTTTCAGCGCCGATCGCTCCCCGAACGGTGCTCGCCGCCGTAGCCTGATGCTGGCTTTGAGCGAACGTTCAGAACCCTTGCAGGCTGTTCGCATCGCGCAGTTATCGCCTGAGTTGGCTAAACTTTATGCCCGGTTGGATCGCAAGACCCTTCTTCGCGACCTTCAGCATTTGCAAGACCACAGGTTGGTAGAACGGAGTGCCAAGGGGATCAAGGCTGTGAACACCCCGCTGCGCTCCTTCAAGCCATTGGTTTCCGCGTAGTATCCTTGCGCTCACAAATCGCCGCATGAACCAACGCGGTATTCAAGTAGACCAACGATGAGTTTTGCAGCCACTGTTCTCTTAGCCACTCGTATCGCATTGCCACTGGAGGGAATTGCCGAAAGCGATACCACCACCTTGGATACTGCCGGCTTGAATATCGAAGCCATGGTGGAGCAGTTCCAAGATTCGGCCGCGATGGTATTCACGTATCAACACGGTACGGTGCAGTTGGAAGGCGGAGTGGCTTCGTTGGCACTTCCCGAAGGATTCAAATTCCTCGATAAAGAGCAAAGCGCACGTGTGATCGTGGACCTCTGGGGCAATCCGGATGCGGATGGGATATTGGGGATCATCTTCCCGGAAAAAGATGATGTGTTCTCCGACAGCACATACGCGTATGTCGTGCAATATGACGAGATCGGGTATGTGAAGGATGACGATGCCGACGACATCAATTACGATGAGCTCATCGGCCAGCTGCGCGAAGGCGAAGTGGAGAACAACAAGCTACGGGCAACGAACGGGTACGAGCCGATGTACTTGATCGGTTGGGCGGCCAAGCCTTTCTACGATAAGGAACGAAAGGTTCTGCATTGGGCCAAGGAGATCAAATTCGGTGATAGTGCAGACGTGAACACCTTGAATTACAACGTGCGTGTGCTTGGGCGCAAGGGTGTTCTTGTATTGAACGCTGTGGCTGGTATGGGCGAGTTGGAGCTGGTGAAACAACACGTGCCCGAAGTGTTGAACATCGTGCAGTTCAATGAAGGCTACAAATACGAAGAGTTCGATAGCAAGGTCGATGATGTGGCAGCTTGGACCATTGGTGGACTGGTGGCGGGAAAGGTGCTGGCCAAAGTGGGGATCTTCGCGGTACTTGCCAAGTTCGGCAAATTCATCATTCTGGGCTTGATCGCTGCCGGTGGAGCGATCTGGAAGTTCTTCACGGGACGAAGCAAGAAGGACAACGATCTTCCTCCGCCCGCGACCTATACACCCTGAGTTATCGATCGAGCGATTACGCGGTTGGCCAAAGCGCGAAGCTTGTCTGGTCTTTTTCCATCGAGGCGAAGTGCTCGCAATGAGGAAGAGCCATCGGACTTGGACAACTTTGTTCCCAGTGCATCCGTGATCAACGGATGATGCAGGAAGCGGGCATTCCGGAACACCTCCAAACCGAGCAGCTCGGCGATGTACATCTGGCAGGCGCTTGAAGGGCGCAGATCATGGCCACGCACGATCAGGTCCATTCGAAAGTCCACATCATCCGCGAGTGAGGCCAACTGGTAGGCTGGTGATCCGCTCCGCTGCCTGATCACGGGGTCATGCATAACAGCATGGAGATCGATGCGCTGTTGGCCGTGTGGCCATGTTTTGAGGTTCACGCTGTATGAAGAAGGGATCTTCAACCTCCATGTGGTCTCGGGTTCATCAAAGGGTACGCTCAACGATCGGCAATCGCACGCTGTCAACTGTTTCCGTGAACAATTGCAAGCGAAGAGATGGCCTGCATCACGAAGAGCCATGGCAAGTTCAAGGGGGTGTTGCGTCCGCTTGGTTTGCGACCAGTGCTGGTTGAGGTCCTCTTGGTTCTTTGGACCCTCATCCCACTCCAGACCAAGCCAGGCAAGCGAATCGAAGATATCCGCGATGAATTCCGGTCTCGCACGGGTCACATCCAGATCATCGATCCGAAGCATCACCGAACCGCCATGCGTCGCGATCAGCGAATCCGTGATCAGAAAGTTCACAGCGTTCCCCGCATGCAAATATCCGCTCGGGGTGGGGGCAAAGCGCGAACGAAGAGCCAAGGGGTCAGCCATGGATCCCAAATGAGATGATCCACTCACACCTGTTTCTCATGACGTCTTTCCTATGAAAGGGAAGTGCCCGGGGCGGGACTTGAACCCGCACGGCCCTTACGGACCAAGGGATTTTAAGTCCCTCGTGTATACCATTTCACCACCCGGGCCTCCGCTCGCCTTAGCTGATGAGCAGGCGAACGGCAGCGATAAGACTGTCCGAAAATAACGATGCCTCCACCAAATGGCGAAGGCATCATCCGAGCGAGAAACGGGACTCGAACCCGCGACCCCGACCTTGGCAAGGTCGTGCTCTACCAACTGAGCTACTCTCGCAATACACAGCCATCGCGACGTCCAATGGCGTTTTAGAGGCGGCAAATATAGGATCACGACGTTCAGTTCCAAGAAGGAAAACAGAAACCCGCTTATACCTTCTTCAGCTTCAAGGGTTTTGACCCGCTCATCCGCTTGATCTCATTGAGTTTCAACAAGGCCTCTACGGGCGTAAGCGTATCGATATCGATGCGTTCCAATTGGTCACGTATGCCCTCCAGCGCTGGGTCATCCAATTGGAATATGCTCAGCTGAGGGGCGCGGTCAAGTCCGCTTGTCTGTGGTTTTTCGACTTTCAACGGCCCCCCGTTGGAGGGAATATCCATTTGGTGTGCGACGACCTGTTCACCAAGATCGCCTGCATGAGCTTGTTCAAGGTGATGAAGCACCTTGTATGCACGCTCGATCACCGAGCTGGGTATACCAGCCATACGCGCCACATGGATCCCGAAGCTACGGTCCGTTCCGCCAGGCACCAGCTTTCGCAAGAACAGGACCTTGCCATCCACTTCACGAACGGCCACATGGGCATTCCGAATGCGCGGGTAGCGGTCCGCCATTTCGTTCAGTTCATGATAGTGAGTGGCGAAAAGCGTCTTCGGGCGATCGGGATGCTCGTGCAAGTATTCCGCAATAGCCCAGGCGATACTGATACCGTCGTAGGTGCTGGTGCCCCGGCCGATCTCATCAAGCAGTACCAGGCTGCGTGGAGTGAGGTTGTGAAGGATACTGGCGGTCTCGTTCATTTCAACCATGAACGTGCTCTCGCCCGTGGAAAGATCATCGGAGGCACCAACACGCGTGAAAACCCGATCCACGATACCAAGGGTGGCGCTCTTCGCGGGCACGAAACTTCCGCATTGGGCCATCAGCATCTGCAGAGCGGTCTGGCGCAGCAATGCGCTCTTGCCGCTCATATTCGGGCCGGTGATCACCACCATTTGGCGATCGTTCGGGTCCAATATCAGGTCATTGGCCACATACGTATCACCGGGCGGAAGTTGTTGTTCGATAACGGGGTGTCGTCCTTCGCGGATATCGATCGTGGCGTCGTCGGTAAACAAAGGGCGCGCGTACTTCCAAGCGACGGCGTTGTCGGCAAAACTGATCAGCACATCGAGCTCGCTCAAGGCTGCTGCCGTTTGCTGCAGAGCGGCTGTTTCCTTGCACACGCCTTCAACCAATTGTCCGAAAAGCTGAACCTCCAGCAATCCGATCCGTTCTTCAGCGCTCAGTATTCGCTCTTCCAGGGCCTTTAGTTCGTCAGTGATGTAACGCTCAGCACCAGTGAGCGTCTGTTTGCGCACCCATTCGGGCGGCACCTTCGCCTTGTGTGTGTTGCGTACCTCCAGATAATAGCCGAAAACGTTGTTGTATCCGACCTTGAGCGAGCTGATCCCGGTGCTTTCGATCTCCCTTTGTTGTATTGCGAGCAACAGTTCCTTCGCATGCGTGGTGATATGACGCAATTCATCCAGTTCCTTGCTCACACCTGCACGCATCACACCGCCTTTCACGATATTCACCGGGGTTTCCTGCTCAACGCTATCGTGGATCCGTTGTGCCAGTTCCATCGGCGGAGCCCAAGTTTTTGCGGGATCAGCTAGTTGCGCTTCAAGGCTGATCAATTCTCCCCGAACCTGTTCTGCTGCGGTGAGCGAGCGGCCGAGTTGAAGAACCTCCCGCGGGTTTATCCGGCCAACGGCAGCTTTACCTACGAGGCGTTCCAGGTCACCAATGCTTGCGAGCGTTTCGCGAAGCCGATCGCGTATTGTTGTTGCGCTCACAAAGGCCTCAACGCGATCGTGCCGATGTTCGATGGTAGCACGGTCCAAAAGCGGGAAAAGAAGCCAACGCTTCAGTCGGCGGGCTCCCATGGCCGTACTTGTTCGGTCCATGCACTGCATTAGGGTGCGAGCGCCTTCATGCAACGGAGCCACCAGTTCCAGGTTGCGCACGGTGAACCGGTCAAGCCCAAGATGTGTGCCGGCGTGAAGGCGTGAAATGCGGTTGACGTGCCCGAGCTTGTCATGCCTGGTTTCACTCAGGTAATGCAGCACAGCACCGGCTGCGCGTTGGGCCAAGTGCAGGTCTTCAATTCCGAACCCCTTCAAGCTGTTCGTGCCAAAAGCAGCCAGCAGGCGCTCCTTGGCAAAATCGAGGGTGAAAGCCCAATCATCAAGTGCGAAAGAATACCCACGATCGATGGCTCCGATGACGAACGGATCCTTCTCACCGCGTGCATAGAGCAATTCACTCGGGGCATGCCCGTCGATGTACTTCCCAATAGTAGCGGCATCTCCTTCTCCAACCACGAATTCGCCTGTGGTCACGTCCAGAAAGGCCACCCCGAACTGCCCCTTTTCAGCACAGAGAGAGGACAGCCAATTATGACTACGGTGATCAATTGCGCGATCGCTGAAAGCCACGCCTGGAGTCACAACCTCTGTAACGCCACGCTCTACGATCGTCTTGGCTAGTTTGGGGTCCTCCAATTGATCGCAAACCGCCACCCGGTGTCCGGCACGAACCAAGCGAGGCAGGTAATTCTCCAACGAGTGGTGAGGAAAACCAGCCAGGTCCATATCGGCCGCACTGCCATTGTTCCGTTTTGTCAAGGTGATCCCAAGCACCCGGCTCGCGATGCGAGCATCTCCAGCGAATGTTTCATAGAAATCGCCGACGCGGAACAACAGGATGGCATCGGGGTATTGGGCCTTGATGCGCGTGTATTGTCGCATTAAGGGCGTTTCGGAGCCTTGGCCCGACTTGGCGGC
>JANNYL010000055.1:0-15702 GCA_031410075.1 Flavobacteriales bacterium | reverse complement strand
AGTGCCATCGCCTCTTGAATGAACCACCATCGAACTGCTCGGCGTGCCTTGGGTTCCCTGTTTCGGAAGCACAGTTTGTCCAGAAAGTGCTTCTTGGGATGTTTGTGGGTGTGTGACCGGATCGGAACCAACGCTCGATTATACGAACGTGGCATCTTCGCGCTGTGGATTTTCTCGCACTCGACTTCGAAACAGCCACAGCCCAGTGGAACAGCCCATGTGAACTGGGGATAGCTGTGGTGCGCGGAGGAGTGGTTCGCGAAGTGCGCAATTGGCTGATAAAGCCGGCGAGTTGGCCCTACTTCTCACCATTCAACGTCGCTGTTCACGGGATACGGCCGGAGCAAGTGGCTGAGTCACCAACCTTCGCAGGTATTTGGGAAGAAGTGTTTCCCCTTCTACAGAACTCGACCATCGTGGCCCATAATGCCTCTTTCGATATGGGCGTACTGCGAGGTACCTTGGCGAGCTACAAGATACCCCACCCGCTTTTTCAATATTTCTGCAGTGTGAGCTTGGCCCGACGCATATGGCCGGCTATGCCCAAATTCGATCTGAAGACACTTTGCACCCGGAACGGCATACCGCTCGTGCATCACAGGGCAGCCAACGACGCAGAAGCCACTGCTGAGCTGGTTATCCGGGCAGGAGAACAACATGGTTCGGCATCCATAGAGGACTTGCTCATAAAAGCGCGGTTGAACACGGGTGTTTTCTATCCCGGAGGCCATCGTACACCTGGTGGAAAGGTCACGAAGGTTTGAGTTCCGCACATGTTCATCGCGAACGACCCCTTGGTCAGTTCCGCATCCTTTGCCGATCTATTTTCGCGCCCCGTTGTTATAGCCAAACATGAAGATCCTCGTTCTCATTTCCCAAGTACCCGATACAACAGCGCGTATCGCCTTCAAGGACAATAACACAGCCTATGATGGCAACGGTGTTACCTGGATCGTGAACCCTTATGATGAATGGTACGCATTGGTGCGTGGCCTCGAACTGAAAGAGGCACAAGGCGGCACTGTAACGAGCATCACCGTGGGTGGCGCTGATAACGATGCCACCATTCGCAAGGCACTGGCCATTGGTGCGGATGATGCCGTTCGCATTGATGCGCAACCGAATGATGCCTTCGAGGTGGCGGAGCAGATCGCGGTATATGCCAAGGACAAGAACTTCGATCTGATACTCTGCGGAAAAGAGACCATCGACCACAATGGTGCCCAGGTAGGCGCGATGCTCGCAGAACTCCTTGACATGCCGTATTTGCCTGTGGTCGGGAAGCTTGACGTGTCGGGTAACACCGCTACACTTGAAAGCGATGTGCGCGGGGGAGTGGAAGTGGCCGAGGTAACGCTGCCCATGGTGATCGGCTGTGCGAAAGGCATGGCTGAGCAGCGGATCCCGAATATGCGCGGCATCATGGCCGCACGCACAAAGCCACTGAACGTATTGCCAGCTGCTAGTGTTGAGAGCATTGCGAGAACAGCCTCTTTCGAACTCCCACCACCCAAGCAAGCATGTAGAATGATCCCTGCCGAAGAGGCTGAGAAATTGATCGAACTGTTGCACACCGAAGCCAAAGTCATCTGAACATGAGCGTCCTTGTATTCATCGATACCCGTGGAGAAAAGGTGGCAAAAGCCGTCTTGGAAGCACTGACCTATGGCCGTAAAGTGGCTCAAGCTTCGGGAACCACCCTTACGGCTGTCACCTTTGGTGATTCCGGAGGTGACAAGCTCGCAGCTTTGAACGCCAACAAAGTGATCGTGGCGCGTGCTGTCGGATCAGCCGATGGCCAACAGTTGACGAAATTGGTTGTTTCAGTTGCTCAGAGTGAAGATGCACGGATCATCGTTTTCGTTCAGGATAATTTGGGAAAGGCAGTGGCTCCGCGTGTAGCAGCGCGACTTAAAGCTGGGCAAGTCGCGGGTGCGATATCCTTGCCTGATATGGCCAATGGATTCCGTGTTCGAAGGAATGTGTTCAGCGGAAAAGCTCAGGCCTGGGTTGAAGTGTTGAGCCCGATCAAGGTGATCAGCATGATGCCGAACAGTCTGCCGATAGAGAGCGGCACGGGTGGTGCAGTGGTTGAAGAGTTCAATGGTGACCTGGGTGCAGCTCGCATCATCGTAAAGGAACTTCGCGCTGCTGGTGCCGGTATTCCGTTGCCTGAGGCCGAGATCGTGGTAAGTGCAGGCCGAGGAATGAAAGGCCCGGAGAACTGGGCTCCTGTTGAGGAATTAGCGCAGCTTCTTCATGGCGCCACAGCCTGTAGCAGGCCTGTGGCCGATATGCACTGGCGTCCTCACCACGAGCATGTGGGCCAGACAGGAGTTGCCATTCGCCCGAATTGCTACATCGCTATTGGGATCAGTGGTGCCATACAGCATTTGGCTGGTGTGAACCAGAGCAAGGTGATCGCTGTGATCAACAAGGATCCGGAAGCTCCGTTCTTCAAGGCCGCCGATTACGGCATTGTTGGAGATGCCTTCGAGATCCTGCCCAAGTTGATCGAAGCCGCGAAGAAACTGAATGCGGAGCGCTGAGCCTGTTCTGCCTATTGGGTTCACCGCACTTGGTTCGTAAATGAACGATCCGTGTTCATACCTGAGCACGCTGCGATTATCTTCACCGCCCCGCCACGCACCGGATGGATAAGGTCGAGCTGAAATTCCTGCGCATCACGTACAGCCACACCCACGCGGGGGCCTACGCACTCATTCTCGCTGAGAAAAACGGCGATCGTCGTTTGCCTATCATCATCGGTGGAGTAGAAGCACAAGCCATCGCGATCCAAGTAGAGAATATCAAACCGGCGCGCCCGCTTACGCACGATCTTTTCAAGAATTTGGCCGACCAATTGAACATCGGGTTGAAGGAAGTTGTGATCAACGACCTGGTCGAAGGCATCTTCCATGCGAAACTGGTACTCGAGCAGGAAGGAAATGAAGTAGAAGTGGACGCTCGCAGCAGTGATGCGATCGCGCTTGCCTTACGCTTTGCCTGCCCCATTTTTTCATATGAGTTCATCATGAGCGCCGCTGGGTTGAAGGTGGATGATGGGGAAGAAGAGAAGGAGCCTTCCCAGAAAGTAGAAAAGGCGGAAAAAGGAGAGAAGAAGTCGATCAAAACCGCCAATTTGGAAGACCTCAAAAGCATGTTGGAAGAAGCCCTTGGCAACGAGGACTATGAGCGTGCGAGCCGTCTTCGCGACGAGCTGAAGAGGAGGGGCGATACGAACTGAATTATTCACAGTGCTCGGTGGCTGCCGGGTGGCGAATGGATCCGACCAAGAACGGTCTCGCTGAAACGAGCGATCTTTTACTGATGACTATCGCACTATGTTTAGGGCATGGCCGAAGACGAGCGTAGTATTCTGAAGAGCTTCAGCCTCGGCAAGATCCTGCTTCCTGTTTTCATTGGGTTGGGTACTACGGCTTTGCTTGTTTGGAACGCAAGCAGTAAGGCCCCCAGTCAACCTTTGGTATGGACGTGGAGTACTTCTGGCTGGATGTTCTTGGCGTTGATCAGTTTGTTCATGCGGGATTGGATGTACATCCTGCGTATCCGACACCTTACCGATAAGTCGCTTTCCTGGTGGCGCACTATTGTGGTGATCATGCTCTGGGAGTTCGCCAGTGCTCTGGCACCGGGCATTATCGGTGGCGGATTCTTTTTTGCCATTTGGATCCTTTCGCGTGAAGGCATCGATGGTGGCAAAAGCATAACGGTGATCACGTTCACCTCTTTTCTGGACGGCATCTTTATCGTGATCATGGCCCCCTTGGTTTATCTGACCGTTGGGCGGCAAGAGCTCTTTTCGGGCATGGATACCAGCGGTAATTGGGCAGGCATGGGCTTCTTCGTGATTTTTTGGATCGTGTTCTCCATTATCGTGGTGTATAAACTCTTTGTGGCCTACGCGCTCTTCATCAATCCCCTTTTCGTAAAACGCGCCTTGGTGGGCATCTTTTCCATTAAAGGCATTCGTCGTTGGCGAAAGAACATGGTAACCACCGGCGATCAATTGATCATCGCGGCCGGTGGACTGAAGCAACGCGGGTGGAGTTATTGGTGGCCTGCTTTGCTTACTACGTTCCTGAGTTGGACCGCCCGCTTTTCCATTGTGAATTGCATCGTGCATGCGTTCCATCCGGGCATGGGATTCGGCAACGATCTGGTCATGTACGGCAAGCAAGTGATCATGGGTATCATTGTGTTGCTGATGCCAACGCCCGGTGGAAGCGGTATTGCCGAGGTGCTCTTCCGCGACTTTCTGGGCATGTACATTTCCGTAGGTCCGGACAAGCTCGCTTTCGTTTGGCGTTTGATGAGCTACTACCCGTATATCGCCATTGGCGCTTTTCTGCTGCCTCGATGGGTTCGCTACAACGTGATAGACCCGTTGGCAAAACGGATCTGATGAAGCCGCGTACATTGACCTCGCCCAAGCACCATTCTTTTTTACCCTATGCATATTGAACGCTTCACAGGCCTGATCGGAATTATTCTGATACTGGGTCTTGCCTTTCTGGCCAGCAACAATCGCAAACGGATAAACTTCCGACTGGTCATCAGTGGGCTTTTGCTGCAACTGGTGATAGCCGTATTGGTGTTGAAGATCCCACCGGTAACCGCCTTCTTTCAAGGAATGGGGCATGGTATGGAGAAGATCGAGCAGTTCGCTCGTCAAGGGGCTTCGTTCGCCTACGGTGGCTTGGCAGCCATGCAGTTCGACGGCACAGTGGCGAACTATGCAGCCGGTGGTTTTGTCTTCGCGATCAACGTTACGGCCACGATCATCCTTGTGTGTGTGCTGGTGGCCGTACTCTATCATATCGGCCTTATGCAGCGTGTTGTGAGCGTTATCGCGAAAGCGATGAATTTCATCATGCGCGTGAGTGGTGCCGAAGCGTTGAGCAATGTGGCCAGCGCCTTTGTAGGGCAAGTGGAAGCTCAGGTCATGATCCGGCCCTATCTCGCTGGTATGACGAAGAGTGAATTACTGGCCAGCATGAGCGGATCATTGGCATGCATCGCTGGCGGTATCCTGGTGGTGTATGTGAACATGGGTGCACAAGCCGGGCTCGACCTTGCTCCCAAGTTGATCGCCGCCAGTCTGATGGCGGCCCCGGGAGCATTGGTCATCAGCAAGATCGTGTGGCCTGAGACGGAGGAAAGTCAGACCATGGGAAATGTGAAGTTGGAAGTGAAGAGCCCCTACATCAATGTTATCGACGCTATCGGGCATGGTGCTGGAGACGGTTTCAAGATCGCCATGAACGTGGTGGCCATGCTCATCGGCTTCATCGCGCTGATCGCCATGATCGATTGGATGCTCATTCACATCGGGCACATCTTCAGTCCGGATCTGAACCTCAGCTTGAATTGGATCTTCGGAAAGATCTTCACGCCTATGGCGTGGGCCATGGGAGTGCCTTCCGAAGATGTCACCAGTGTTGCGACATTGTTGGGGCAGAAGCTTAGCGTGAATGAATTCGTGGCGTTCAAAAGCCTCGCGAGCAAAGCGGTTCCGATCGTTTCTGAAAAGGGCCTGCTCATCGTGAGCATCGCTATTTGTGGCTTCGCGAACTTCAGCAGTGTGGGAATGCAGATCGGCGGTATCGGTGAACTGGCGCCTGGTCGCCGAGCTGATCTGGCTCGCTTGGGATTGAAGGCGCTTTTTTGCGGAACGCTGGCTTCCTATTTGAGCGCAACTATCGCCGGCATTCTGATGTGATCCTTTTGAGAGGACTATTTCGAGCGAGCATCCTGCTTGACCAATAGCGAGCAGGGGAAGCCAATGATGTGCGAGTGGTGCAGGTTGTTAGGCTCCTGTACCTGAGAACGCGCAAATCGGATCGACATAGACAGCCCTAGCCTCCATGATCCCTCCAAACAAAAAGCCCCTGCCACAATTCGTAGCAAGGGCCCTTTGTTTTTCAATTGATCCTATTTCTTCATCACCGGATCCATTCCATACTTCGGCACCATACCAACATTCTGGAAGAAGAAGCTCCACTTGTCAGCCTGTTGCTCGATGATCTTGCTCGTAGGCATGCCCGCACCGTGGCCGGCTTGTGTTTGTACGCGGATCAGCACGGGTGCATCGCCTTGCTGTGCAGGTTGAAGCGTGCTGATGAACTTGAAGCTGTGCGATGGTACCACGCGATCGTCATGGTCTGCCGTCATCACCATCGTAGCCGGATAGCTGGCTGGCTTCACATTATGCAGCGGTGAGTATTTGCGCAAGTATTCGAATTCCTCCTTGCTGTTGTCAGCATTCCCGTATTCGGGTGTCCAACCAAAGCCGGCCGTGAACTTCTGGTACCGC
Organism: Flavobacteriales bacterium; assembly: GCA_031410075.1. Classification (GTDB taxonomy): domain Bacteria; phylum Bacteroidota; class Bacteroidia; order Flavobacteriales_F; family PHOS-HE28; genus PHOS-HE28. The sequence goes on along the minus strand of JANNYL010000055.1, from coordinate 9,365 downwards.
AGCATGTCCAGCACACCCACTTCGGGGAAAGCCACTTTGAACAGTTCCGGGCGCTGTGTCATAACCGCACCGATCAGCAAACCTCCGTTGCTTCCACCGTTCACAGCGAGATGCTCTTTGTCCGTGTACTTGTTCGCGATGAGGTATTCTGCTGCCGAGATGAAATCGTCGAACACGTTCTGCTTCTTCTCTTTCATGCCCGCCTTGTGCCAATCCTCGCCGTATTCACCACCACCGCGGAGGTTGGCCAGTGCGAACACCCCACCTTGTTCCAGAAGGATCATCCGGCTGGTGCTGAAGGAAGGGGAGAGGCTGATGTTGAAGCCACCGTAGGCGTAAAGAAGGGTCGGGTTCTTCCCGTTCAATTCCACCCCTTTTTTCCGAACAATGAACATGGGCACTTTCGTTCCGTCCTTGCTTGGATAGAACACCTGTTCCGTGACGAACTGCGATGGGTCGAACTTCAATTCCGGGCGGAAGTACACTTCGCTCTTGCCGGAGGCGTAGTCGTACTTGTAGATCGTGCCGGGATCGGTGAACGAGGTGAAACTGTAGAAACTGTATGTGTCTTCACGCTTACCACCGAATCCGCCTGCACTACCAAGGTCCGGAAGCTTCACTTCTGTTTCCCCAGTACCATCGCTGTTGTATCGATAGAAACGACTCGTGGCGTCTTTCAAATACTCCGCGAAGAGCAATCCACCGCCTGTGCTCACACCTTGAAGCAGTTCCTCTTTTTGAGGAATAACATCCTTCCAATCCGCTTGTGCTGGTTTGATCGGATCCACAGCGACCAATCGGTATTTGGGTGCGTCCACATCCGTCATTACGAGCAGTTTCCCGCTTTTGGGTTCGAAGGCAGTGATGCTCGTCTTGTGGTCGAATCCCTGCTGCAGAGGCACCCATGCGGTTGATGGGTTCGGCATAACCCCGGCCCGTAGGTCGAGGTAGTATTGTTCGAATCCGTCCGTGCCGGTGCTGATGTACAAGGTGGCGAACTCTTCGCCTTCGGTGGTGCCAAGGCCAACGTACAGATCACCGTTCTTCTTGTCCTCCCAGACCAAGGCATCCTTTTCCTGAGGATCGCCCAGTTTGTGGTAGTAAACCTTCTGGAATTTGCTCTCACCGCTGAGCTCGGTTCCTTTGGCAGGCGCAGGGTAGCGGCTATAGAAGAATCCGTTCTTGTACCAAGCGGCACCGCTGAATTTGCACCATTTGAGCAGATCATTGGTCTTCGTAAGCGTGCTCAGGTCCCACACTTCGATGTCCTGCCAGTCACTTCCTGCCTTCTGCACGCCGATCGCCATGTAGCGATCATCCTTGCTGGAGCCTAGCAAACCGAAGGTGGTTGTACCCGCAGGGTCGATCGCGTTCGGGTCGATGAAGACCTTGTCCTCACCGTCGACGCCTTTGCGCACATAGATCACGAACTGGTTCTGCAAGCCACTGTTCTTGCTGATGAAATACAGATCACCAACCTTTTCAGGTGCCGTCACCTTGGGGAAGTTGTACAACTCTTCATAGCGGTTCGCGATGTCTTTCCGGAAAGGGATCTTGGCGAGATACTCTTCGGTCACCGCGTTCTGGCGCTGAACCCAATCCGCTGTCTCGGCTGTAGTGTCTTGTTCCAGCCAGCGATAAGGATCAGCTACCCAAGTGCCGTGCAACGTATCACCAGCAAGGCTGTCCTTCCTGGTCTCTGGGTAGTTCATCTTGTCAACGGGTTTCTTTTCGGCTGTTTCGGTAGCCGTTCCGCAGGCGGCGAGAAGCACGCAGGCGAAGAGATGGATCTTGTTCATGTCGCTATCCCGAATTGGGATCGCGAAGCTATCCGAACGACCGTTGCAAGGAGCCCAGCTTCTGGGATGAAAGGTGCACTAAGCCACCTTCCGCGCCAATTTCTGGCTGACCAGTTCGTACTGGGTACCGGGGCCGTCGAGCAAGTGCATATCGGCATCCAATTGCCCGGCCAGTGTATGTATAAGGTCCATTCCCAAACTGTTCGGCCGATGAAATCCATCGCGACTTTTCAAGCCAACTCCGTCATCACCAATTCGCATGCGGAGGCCTTCGGACTCGCTTCCTTGCAAGTGCACGATCAATGTGCCGGTTGCTCGCCCTACGAAAGCATACTTGAAACTATTGCTGATCACCTCATTGATCAAGAGCCCCAGCGGCACCAGCGTATCCACGCTCAAGGTCTTCACTTGGATGTCGATATCCATTTTCAGGTCCTTGTCCACATTGTAAGCGTACACCAGATCGCGCACCAGCGAATCGAGGTAGGGTCCCACATCGATGTTCGCCAGATCCTTGCTCAGGTAGGTTTGTTCATGGACCAATGCCATGGCCCCAACACGATTGATGCATTCGTGGAAGAGCTCTTTCACCTTCGAATCGGTCACTTGCTCGCTTTGAAAGCGGATCAAACTGCGCACTATTTGCAAGTTGTTCTTCACACGATGGTGGATCTCTTTGATCATCACCTCCTTTTCTTCCTTGCTCAACATGGTCTCCCGAAGGTCACGATTGGTGCGCTCCAGATCGGTAGTTGCCTTCGCCAGTTCTGCGGTTCTTTCCCGGCTTTCGACCAAGAGCCTCCGAGCCATACCAACCAATAATGCAAAGACCACCGCGAAGAGGCAGGCCAGAATAAGGATCAGCTGGGCTTCGTCCCAGCGAGCGCTCAATTCCGCGGTTTGCTGCCCGATACCTTGTTCGTGCACACTGCGGTTCACACGATCCACCTGTTTTTGCGCACGTTGCACCATAAGCTGAAAGACCGCTTCCGGCATACGTTGACCGACTACGGTTCCTTCATAGGCACGTACCACTTTATGCAGTGAATCGCACGCGTTCAGTTGTTTTTCCAGTAGGCTTGGAAGGGAGGCGATCCCCGGCTCTTCCTTATGACGTAGCACGAGCTCGTCCAACTTCGAACGCAAACTCACCAGTTCCTTCGGGAAACTATTCTGACCGGTGTTGATGTCCACTCTGTGTACGATGCCGAGCTGATTGATGCCGGCGTTCAGGTCGCTCAGGCTCGAGAGCAGATCCACTTGGTGACCAATACGGTCCTGTATCGCATGGGTTCGCGACATCAGCGCGATATCCCATCCAATGAAGAGAATGGCGATAGTACCAGCAATAAGGGGCCAAATGCGCCAGTTGGAAGCGTTCAATGCAGGAGAAGTTGGCCCCCTTCAACGGTTCCCACCGAACAACGGTTTCGCTTTGCGCTTTCCTTTCGAGAAGTTCACTGCTGCCCGCCTAGCAGGCGAAGACGGGCACTGAAGGCTCGAAGAACCTCTTGCGCTTTGTCCAAAGCCGCTTTTCGAGCATCGGCATGCAGCTTTCTGGAGAGCCCCAGCCCCATCCCCTCGTAGTGCATTAACGGTGCGTTGGCCTCGCAAATGACCCCCAGATCCAATCCGCCGTCCGGCGCATTTCGATTACCGGTATGTCGGAAATTGTGAACCCTGACATTACACTGGCCATTCACAGCTTTAATGGAAACCGTGTAGGTTATGGACCCCATCGTTTCTTCCCTGAAGGTGATCGCTTTACTACGGAAATTAACGCGCGCCGTGCCTTCAATGACGTTGTTCTCAACATCATGGATCAACTGTTTAGCGCCTGGTTGCTGGCCAAAGCTGACGCTCCAAGCTTGCAAGGCAGCATCCATCACCTGCGCCTTGTTCATGGCCATGCCGATCTCGTCGCTTATCGAAACTGGCACCAAGGGCGCTTGTGTTACCACTTGCCCCAAGGCCACGATCCCTATAAGCGCTATACAATAGGCGAGGAGGTGCCGGAGCATGGGGGCAAGTTAATCGGGGGGCGTACGCTCGATATTTCGGATCTGATGAACGGCTGAATTTCAGCGGTACTGGTACTTTGGCCGCCCGATCCAAAATTTATCCATGTCTATTGATCAGCGCTTGAATCGAGCCCTTAAAGTGGGTGTGTTCTATGACGGTGGCTATTTCAGCCACGTCAGCAATTATTACAACTATGTGCATCCCCATCGTCGCCGATTGCATATCGGGGGCTTGCACGACTTCATAAAGCACTCGGTGGCCGAGAAGGAGGGCACCACGCCGAACCTGTGCCACATCATTGATGCCCATTTCTTCCGCGGTCGCTTCAGTGCGAAGGATGCCAACGAGAAACCGAACCAACTTTACTACGATCGCGTGTTCGATGATGTGCTCATGTGGAACAACGTGCAAACCCATTACCTGCCGGTGAAGGACCAGATGGGCCGCAAGCGGGAGAAAGGCATCGACGTGTTGATGGCGTTGGAAACGTATGAATTGTGCATGCTCAAGCGCTATGATGTGGTCGCATTGATCGCCAGCGATGGTGATCATGTTCCGCTCGTTCGAAAACTGCACGCATTAGGTTGTAAGACCATGTTGCTCGGTTGGGATTTCGAATACACGGATGAACAGAGTGGTGAGCAACAAACCACGAAGACAAGCACTGACCTTTGGAACAACGTGTCTTTCCCGATGGAAATGAGCCACGTGGTAGAGGAGGGACTTCGCAACAAGGACGAAGTAGTGGAGGATATGTTCGTGCCCCCCAGTGCTAGTCGTGATGTTGTACCGGACGGTGATCGGCCGCTGATCAGCATGAGCAACTACGAAGAAAACGAGCGGCATACGAGCCAGATCATGAGCCTGCACAACGGCTATGGTTTTATCCGCTTCCCGGAGAACAACCTCTTTTTCTTGCATGACGATCTCGTAGATGTTGATTTCGCCACGCTTGCGCTGGGCGATCTGATGGAATTCAGCGTAGCGATGAACAATAAGGGCCAGCGGGTGGCGAAGCGTGTGAAGCGAGCTGCTGCTGATGCGGTCGTGACCGTTGCATAGGTGTTTTAACTGTGCTTTTGCTCCGGGATACATCGGGGACGTGCGGTTCCATGATCGGGAACCTGGATACCTCGATGCTATGAAAAGTGCTGGTCGTTGACCGGTTGCCCTATCCCTTCGGAAGCGAAAGCGTGAATGTGCTTCCTAGCCCTTTTCCCATGCTTTTGGCTGAAAGTGTCCCGCCGATGGCCTGGGCCCATTGAAATGCGCGCGATAAGGTTGCTCGAGCTTGTGGTTCACCGTCAGTGCTTCGCGAACTCAAGATCGCGTAACGAGTGAATACATCGAAAAGATCAGTGCTGTTCAAGCCAACGCCTGCATCTTTCACTGATGCCGAGAAACCAGTTTCTGTATCTGTTAGAATTACCTCGATCACCGATCCTCGGGGGGAGAATTTGCTTGCATTGCTGATGAGTGCTTGTAATACTCGCGCATACCAATGACCATCGCCGTACGCGATCATTCCAGCGCCACCAGTGATCGAAATGCGCTGTTCTTTCTTATCCAAGCGGTATGATTCGCTGGAGAGCACTTCTTCCAGGCAACTCAAAGGGTCGAACGGTACCGCCTCCTGTATCGGGACCTTTCGGTCCACTGAGAAATCATCCAGAAGCGCTTCAACATCGCGTTGGGCATTGAAATATGCCCTCTCGGCGAAGTCGTTCAATTCGTTCCGGTCCGTGCCCTCCGACCCCGCGGTGTCCAACAAACGCAACGTTTCCCAAAGCCCCGTCAATCGATTTCGAATGTCGTGGGCGAAAACATGCAAACGTTCAGCCTGTTCCGAAGAAGCGGGGTCAATGTCCCGTTTTCCCTTTTCCTCAGCCATTGCTGCGAACAGTGGCGTGTAGGAGCCCGGTAAGACTATCGATGTCTATGGGCTTGGTGAGGTAGTGGCATCCTTTCAGGGCCTTGATCCCTTCGATGATATCCGGCTTGGAGCTGGCGGTTAAGAAGATGATCGGGATCGGGTCTTTTTCGTGGATGCGCTGTGCCAATTCCAATCCGTTGAGCGCACCTTTGATATACACGTCCATGATGATGACGTCCGGGCGGTCGGTTGCCAACAAAGCTTCAGCTTCTTCACTGCTGCGCACGGCCCCCATCACTTCCAATCCCATCCTCTCCAATTGGAGCCGATAGCCGAAAGAGATGATGGCTTCGTCTTCGATGATCAACACTTTTTTCATAGCGGGGAGTTTCAACGAAGCTAAGCCGCCTTTCTGGCGAATGTTCCTTGAAGGCGCTCGAACTGCTCTGCGCTGAATGATTTTTCGACGTAGTCATCAACGCAGGTGAAACGGCGAGCGGCATCAATATCCATGGGTCGGTTGCTGCTGCTGCACATCACCACGAGCGTGTGACCATTAGGAAGCAGACCTTCTCGCTCACAACGGACCAATAGCTCGAAGCCGCTGGTAAATGGCATGTTGATATCTACCAAGAACAAGTCGGGCAACAGTTTAGGGTTACGGAGGTGTTCTATCGCGTCTTCCGCCGTATAGCACGATGTGAGTATTCCAGTATAGCCGGATCTTTTGAGAGCCATCCGTGTGAGGAAATGGTGGTCGTCCTCATCATCTACAAGCAGGACCCGCTCGATCTTTCGCGCCATATGCGGGTTTCTACGCATGGAAAAGCTATTTCGTTGCCATTCTCCTAGGCTGATAAGAGTGAGGATCTGGAAACGGTAGCAGTCCACCGATTCACGCGTTTGGATCACCCAGGCTTCAAACTCCTAGGAATTCTCAATGAAGGTCGTGATCGAGCTTGGTGATGCTCTCCGCGGAACCGAGCAAATAGAGCAGATCCCCGTGCTTCACTTGCTCGATCTCCGTGATCCGTGTGATCGTTCGACCTTGTCTCCGGATAGCAAGCAGCGTAATGCCATACCGACCCTTCAGGTCCACGGATCCCAAAGTGCGTCCCACGATGCCTGACCTTTTGATGTCCACAGGTACAGTGGCGATCTCCAATCCATCCAGACCGGGGATCGTTTCCGCAGGAAGATCGTGTCGTTGATCGATCGTTGTCGGGTTCATACCGCGAAGCATGCCATAATGATGACCGCGTATGTGCGATACCATTTCCTGGATGTTGCGCTCAGGCACCAGGTACTTCCGAAGCACCCGGTAAAAGATCTCGATGCTCGTTTCGAATTCTTCCGGGATCACCTCGTTCGCGCCGGCTGCCAGGTTCGCCTCGATCTCTTTCACATACCTGGTACGCACAATGATGTATGCTGTTGTGTGTGCGCGCACATTCGCCGTGATACGTCGTGTAAGCTCAGCGTCTGCGATGGCGATAACAACAACACGCGCCTGTTCGACATGAGCCTTTTCCAACACATGCTCGTTGCTCGCATCACCGAAGACCACATGCAGACCTTGTTGCTGGGCACGTTCTGCCAATGCCGGATCTTCCTCGATAACCGCGCAGCGGATCTTGGCACTTTGTGCGGCAGTCGCCACGTTCTGCCCGTTCAAGCCATAGCCTATGATCACGACATGGTCCTTCAGCACCCTGCGTTCGGTACGTTCAACTTCCCGGCGAACGCGCATGATGGCGTCCATACGATGCATAACGGAGGTTGGCAGGAACACACCGAACACACGACGCACCAGATCGTCGAGAGAACGCATCGCGAAAGGGGTGGTGCCCATGCTCAATATGGAAACAGCCAGGAAGATCTGGTGATGGTCACGTGATAGAAGACCTGTGCTGAGGCCTGTGATCGCGAGAACGAAGGCGAACTCGCCCACTTGAAATAGTGAGATCCCACATTTCAGTGCAGTGCTCACAGGATGTCTCAAGACCCACACCGAAAAGAAAGCAGCTATGGTTTTGATGAACATTACCAGTATCGCAAGACCGAACACTATGAACGGGTGGGTGAAGAACAGGGCCGGGTCCACGAGCATGCCAATACTCACGAAGAAGAAACTCATGAACAGTTCGTGGAAGGGTTGTATGATCCCGGTTGCATGGAAAGCTTGGTCTGTCTCACTGATTATCAAGCCTGCGAAGAAGGCGCCCAATGCGAGCGATAATCCCATCGCACTTGTGGCCCAAGCTGCCGAGAAGCACAGAACAACGATGGTGATAATAAAGAGCTCCTTGTTGCGTCCCTTTGAAACGGCCCTCAACAGACGCGGCACACCGAATCGACCTCCAACATATACGGCCACAACAAGCCCGAGCATCTTTCCAACAAGCAACAAAAGGTCGTGCCCGATATTGCTGCTTTGTCCGGCCAGCATAGGTGTAACGAGCATCATGGGCACTACGATGATGTCCTGAAAGATCAGTATCGCCGAAGTGATACTGCCGAATGGTGTGTCCATGCGGCCCTGTTCCTGCAGAATGCGCAACACGATCGCCGTACTGCTGAGCGTGACCAAGAAGCCCATGAACACAGCAGCCGGCCACGGCAAACCCATCCAATGACAGAAGACAGCTGTTATGCATGTTGTAAGCAGGGCCTGTAAAGAGCCGCCAACGAAAACCGTAACTCCAATGGAAGCCAGCTTTTTCAAGCTGAATTCCATGCCGATCACGAACAAAAGGAAGATCACACCAAGCTCGGCGAGTGATTCCACCGTCTCCACTTTTTCGACCCAGCCCAGCGCGTGTGGCCCGGCCACCATACCCGCCGCGATAAAGCCGAGCACATTGGGCAGTTTCAGTTTTCGAAAGAGCAGAATAATGCCCACAGCCAATGCCAGCACGATCACCAGTTCACCATGGAAAGCTCCGTTCATCGCTGCGAAGTTCCTTTGTCAGAAGCCAAGCGTTTCACGATCAGGGACCGAAGGCTAACCACCAACTGTTGATCCACACCTAGCTTCACCGCGGTGAAATTGGAACATCGTAAACAACCGCTTGCACATCCGCGTTTGTTCGCGCTGCGGCAGTTGAAATTCCTGACGGCAGCATTTGCTTTCGTAGGGTTCAGCTTGGCTATTGGAACGTGGGGCTATGTTCACTTCGCGCATTTGCGCTTGGTCGACGCTTTCTTGAACGCGAGCATGATACTTGGCGGCATGGGGCCGGTTGATCCATTGCCGAATGACACCGCCAAGTGGTTCGCGTCGTTCTATGCCCTGTACAGTGGGATCGCGTTGCTTACAACAGTTGCCGTTATCCTTACGCCTATGGTTCACCGGTTCCTCCACCGGATGCATTTGGATCAGATGGACCAGTAACCGAATGCGCGCCGACGTGGATCATCCGCGCAATATCCATCCGCGCCGAGGGGCTACAGGCACTTGAACTGATCGAACGGCTCCAGGCAGTTCTTGCACTTCCAAAGAGCCTTGCACGCCGTTGAGCCGAAAGCGCTCACCATCACTGTGTCTTTCGATCCGCACTGAGGGCATTCAACTACTGGTGCTTCTCCTTTGAGCGCACGGACGTCGGCGGTCTTTTCGGGTGGCGCTATGCCATAGGCCTTCAATTTCCGTTTGCCTTCTTCGCTTATCC
>JANNYL010000054.1:0-8181 GCA_031410075.1 Flavobacteriales bacterium | reverse complement strand
GCTGATCTCCCCCAAGAGCTCATATCGACGGGGAGGTTTGGCACCTCGATGTCGGTTCGTCACATCCTGGGGCTGGAGAAGGTCCCAAGGGTTCGGCTGTTCGCCGATTAAAGTGGCACGTGAACTGGGTTCAGAACGTCGTGAGACAGTTCGGTCTCTATCTGTTGCGGGCGTTAGAAGTTTGAGGGGAGCTACCATTAGTACGAGAGGACCGTGGTGGACGAACCGCTAGTGTACCAGTTGTCTCGCCAGAGGCACCGCTGGGTAGCTATGTTCGGATGGGATAAGCGCTGAAAGCATCTAAGCACGAAGCCCACCTCAAGATGAGACTTCTTCCAAGGGTCGTAGAAGATTACTACGTTGATAGGCTCCAGGTGTAAAGTCAGCAATGGCAAAGCCGAGCAGTACTAATTACCCGTAGACTTTAACTTTCATAGGTATGCTTAGGAGCGATCCTCGGCTGTTTTGGTCAGGTCTGACAATGAGTTGAAATCGTATTTACGATTTCAGGTGACTATTGCGGTGAGGTCCACCTCTTCCCATTCCGAACAGAGAAGTTAAGCTCACCAGCGCAGATGGTACTAGGCCGCAAGCTTGGGAGAGTATGTCGTCGCCGATCTGAACCCCGCCCACAAGGCGGGGTTCTTTTTTTTGTACCTGTCCCACTTCCTTTACTCGTGGCATCTTCGTTGCTTTGGCTGCTTCACCGCTATGCGCGCTCGGACCGTAACCCACTTCCTTCTTGCTTGTGGACTTGGTCTCTTGGGGTCTGGGTTATTTGCCCAAAAGATCTCGGGCAGCATAGCTGGGTTGAGCCCAGGCAAGGAGTTCCTTGTTCTTCGAGGATCACGAGGATCCCTTTCGCGACCAGTGGATTCGGTCAGCGTTGGGAGCCAGGGCCAGTTCGTTTTTTCCGATAGGTCTTATCCGCTCGGGTTCTATGAACTGGCACTGAACGATAGTGACCGGGTCGACGTGATCCTCGATCCACATGAACGATCGGTTGAGTTGGATTTTTCCGGTGTTCCGCTTCAGCGGCATATCCGTGTGCTCCGTTCAGAAGAGAACAAACTTCTCTGGGATTACAAACTTGTCTCCAAGGAATCGCAGGCCGTTCAGGCAAGCGTGATGGCTGAAAAGCGGTCCCTGCAGGCAAATGACACAAAGCGCATGCTCGAACTGGATAGCCTTGCGGCTCGCGCTATCACCTTGCAAAAAGCGCATTTGATGGGGATCATCGAGGGTCATCCCAAGAGCTATTTCGCCAAAGTGCTTCGTGCGGATCGCTCGTTGGATGCTGCTCGTGACGAGGACCAGAATGTCCTCTTGCGAACCTTTGACTTTGGTGACGCATCGCTCATGCGCAGCTCTTCCTATGATAAAGCTGTAATGACCTATCTAAGGAACCTTCATGCGGTGAGCGAGGAACAATTCGTTTCCGCCACGGATACTCTTTTGTTTTATGCTGGACGGGATCCCGAGTGCAAGGCCTATATGCTGGATCACCTGATCGACCTCTTTTCAGCATATGGCCCTGAAATGCCGCTGCGGCACCTTATTGATCACTATGTGACTTCGCCGGAAGGCCTTCAGCATATCGACCCATCGCTTCAGGCCAAAGTGCAAGAACTATTGAAGGTCTCGGTCGGTACCATTGCCCCGGATGTTGATCTCCCTGGCGCTGAAGGCTTGTTGCCCTTGCGCGGGATCGTGGAGAAGAACCGCTTTACCGCATTGTTTTTTTACAGCAGCACATGCGAGCATTGTCATCAACAAATGCCATTGGCCAAGGAGGCGTATGACTCGTTCAAGCCAAAGGGTTTTGATATGATCGGTATCGCGCTTGACGCGGACACCACAGAATTCCACAAGATGATCCTGGAAAAAGGCCTTCCTTGGAAGTGCTTCAGCGAATTCAACGGTTGGGGTTCAAAAGTTGCCAAAGCTTTTCAGGTGCACGCGACGCCTTATTTTTTCCTATTGGACGAGCATATGAGGATCGTTGCAAAACCGGTTGATGCCATCGAACTCCGCAATTTTCTGGAGGCGCGATCCAATTAGTTCATCAGTCGTTCATAGGTTGGTCTGGCGAAGAACGTCGAGGTATTTCTGAACGTAAGCGCCCATCTGTTTAGCTCTGTACTGCATGATAAAGCGGGGGTGTTCCAACGGAATGATCCGTTCGAACAGCCGGTGCTCTTCGTTCAATGCTGTGAGAAAATCGTGGTTCTTGCCTGTTCCAATGCAGATGACGACATCGGTGCGCATGCCGGTCGCTATAAGGTCCTTCAACCAAGCTGTTACGAACGGCGTTATCGCCGCTTGCAAAGCACGATCATCGTAATAGTTCAGATTGATCTGTGATCCCTTCGGCCCCTGCTTCGTGAAACCGAGCGGGCAGATCGCCTGCACGTATACGTCCTTGTAAAATTCTGCAGCACCCCCCATAGCGCGCACCACGCGGTAGAAGAAATCACTGCTCGGCTCATGCGTACGAAAGCCATTCACCTGGAGACCCAGATCACTTGCACATCGCTTTGTATCAGTGAAACAAAGTCCGGTGCTGCCGGCCCCCAGCCTGCCAGGGTTGATGCCGAGCATAAGAGTTCGAAGGTGGTCATCATCGAAATACTTCAGGTGGAACTCACTGACGATCCTTTCCACCTCTGAACTATTTTCTCCGTGCAAGGGATCGAGCACTTCCACGCCAATAGGGAGTTCGACATCGGCCAGTGAAATGGACCGGACTAGCTGAAGTAGACGGTTTCCCAGCATCAGCGTTTATTGGTCCAAGGGGATCCCGGCTGCTTCATGGCTTGGTGCTAGGAAGATCTTCCAATAGAGTTCTCTGTCCATATTCTCGAAGTGCATGATGCCGTGCAAGTACTGCCATTGCTGGAACAAGTTCAGTCCTATTCCAAGCAGAACAACCACGCCCAATACGAGAGCCATTGTATGGCTCCGGTCGATGCACTTCTGAACCAGTATTCCGAGGGGAAGCGCTATTACTGGCAACGTTTCGATCATCACACGACTCCCGAAGCCCCCGCCATACCACCATGCTTGCCAGGAGAATGTGACGAAAACGAACGGGATTAGAAAGAGTGCCGCCATCAATACGTAAGAACGAGCCTTCAAGTCCCTGCTCATTAGTATAAGGCCCGCTATCCCGAGGAGGACCAAGGGCGAATACACGAACCATCCCTTGCGAAACCCCAACAATCCCTCGAGGATGTGTGGATCAGCGAAATCGAACCCCTCGCCCCCGTATGAATAGAAGAGATAGTGGCCACTCGTCACCTTCCAAAAGAGTACTTGCGGAAGAACGCATATCGTCGCTATGGTCAAAGCCAAAAGAAGATGTAATCCATGTGCGCGGAACAGGGTGACCGAGCTTTCACCTTCGACACCAGCTTTCAACCGCCAGCACAATGGGATCAGTGCGAACAGCACGCAAGTAGGCCTGGTTAGTGCTGCCAAGCCAATGCATAGTCCGATGGCAAATGCCGCTTTCCAGGTAGGAACGCTGTGCCACTTGGCCGTTCGCTCGATCAGAACGGCGCAGAGGAAGAACAGGTGCGGGTGGGCCATTCCGCTCGCATAGGAACTGTAGAAGAACAGGTTCGTTCCAAGTCCTAACGCCAGAAGGCTAAGTGCGGTAGCCCGATCGGACAGATAACGCCTTAGCCATCGCATAAGCACTAGTAAGCCCAACCATGCCCATACCGCAGAGCTGATCGCAATAGCCAGATGGTAAGGCGGTGAATATCCGTCCGCATCGCTGGGACTGAACAATGAACACCAAGCATGAGCAAGCAGGAAAAAGGGCAACTCGAATACCGCCGTTCCGAGCGTGTATTTGTTGCACATGTTGCCAGTGGCTTCTACCAGGTAGGTGCCTTGGCCAAAACGGTAGGCGCCGTTTTTGAAGGTGGGCGGAATACTGTCCAGGAAGGAGAGATGCCCTTGGTCCCCGTATATGATCGTCGCTGGGAGGTATACGTAGTAACCGTCACTGTCCCATTGAAAGACTTCACGCTTGTTCCAACGCCGTGTATTGAAAATGACCCAGACCGCTGTGATGAAGAATATACAGACCGCAACTGTGCTGAGGGGTGAACGGCGAAAGAAGGGAACGGTCCAAGGCTGCACTGGCCAAAGATGCGCTAGGCCTAGAACATTTGAACCGGCATGGATCGTTCTCGACCATTCAGATGGAGACCAGTCGATCCATGCTGGTCCGGGATATATCGCGACCAAGACAATGACATCGAACATTCCAGTGCTTCAGGTGGTTCCTACTTTCGCGCAAGCAAATCATTAACGACGCTTATCATGGCTAACGAAAATCCTCACGGCACCACCTTGGAAGCCGCCAATACCCCTGCCAACGGCGCCGGAAAATGCCCGGTGATGCACGGCGCACTGCGTAATCCTGTAGCCGGTCGCGGCACCAGCAACCGTGACTGGTGGCCCAACCAGCTCAACCTCGGTATCCTGCACCAGCATCAAGCCGTGTCCAACCCCATGGACCCGGACTTCAACTATGCCGAGGCGTTCAAGAAGCTCGACCTCAAGTCCGTGAAGGCGGACCTCACGAAAGTGATGACCGACTCCAAGGACTGGTGGCCCGCGGATTGGGGCCACTACGGCGGCCTTATGATCCGCATGGCCTGGCACGTGGCCGGCACTTACCGCACAGCCGACGGCCGCGGCGGCGCGGGCACCGGCAACCAGCGCTTCGCACCCATCAACAGCTGGCCCGACAACGGCAACCTCGATAAGGCGCGCCGCCTGCTCTGGCCGGTGAAGCAGAAATACGGCAATAGCCTCAGCTGGGCCGATCTCATGGTGCTCGCGGGCAACGTGGCGCTGGAAAGCATGGGCTTCAAGACCTTTGGCTTCGGCGGCGGTCGCGCGGATATCTGGGCTCAGGAAGAGGACATCTACTGGGGCGCGGAAAAGGAATGGCTCGGCGACCATCGCTACAGCGGCGATCGTGATCTGGAGAACCCGCTCGGGGCCGTGCAGATGGGCCTGATCTACGTGAACCCGCAGGGCCCCAACGGCAACCCGGATCCTGTGGCCAGCGGACGCGACGTGCGCGAGACCTTCAAGCGTATGGCCATGAACGATGAAGAGACCGTGGCCCTCGTGGCCGGTGGTCACACCTTCGGCAAGGCACACGGTGCAGGCGATGCAGCCTTGGTGGGCGTGGAGCCGGAAGGCGCAGCGATCGAAGCGCAGGGCTTCGGCTGGATCAGCACCCACGGCAGCGGGAAGGCGGGTGATGCCATCACCAGCGGCATTGAGGGTGCTTGGAAGCCGAACCCTACGACTTGGGACAACGGCTACTTCGACATGCTCTTCGGCTACGAGTGGGAACTCTCCAAGAGCCCGGCCGGCGCGCACCAGTGGCACGCCAAGAACTGCAAGCCGGAGCACATGATCCCCGACGCGCACGATAAGAACAAGAAGCATCCGCCGATGATGACCACGGCGGACCTGTCGCTGCGCTTCGATCCGGCCTATGAGAAGATCTCCAAGCGCTTCCACGAGAACCCAGACCAGTTCGCCGATGCCTTCGCCCGCGCTTGGTTCAAGCTCACGCACCGCGATATGGGACCCAAGGCGCTCTACCTCGGACCGGAAGTGCCGAAGGAAGAGTTGATCTGGCAGGATCCCGTTCCCGCCGGCAGCAAGCTCGCCGACAGCGATGTGGCCGCGTTGAAAGCCAAGCTCCTCGCGAGCGGCCTCAGCGTGAGCGAACTCGTTTCCACTGCGTGGGCATCCGCTTCCACGTTCCGTGGCAGCGATAAGCGTGGTGGCGCCAACGGCGCGCGCATCCGTCTTGCTCCGCAGAAGTTCTGGGCGGCGAACGACCCTGCTCAACTCGGCAAAGTGCTGGGTGCCTTGGAGAAGATCCAAGCCGAGTTCAAAGCAGGCGGTAAGACGGTCTCTATGGCCGACCTCATCGTGCTGGGTGGCTGCGCTGCGGTGGAGAAGGCCGCGAAGGATGCGGGCCACACCATCACGGTGCCTTTCACCAGCGGCCGCGGTGATGCCTCCCAAGAGCAGACCGATGTGGAGAGCTTCTCCGTGATGGAGCCCCAATCCGACGGTTTCCGCAACTACCAGAAGAAGACGTACAGCGTTCCCGCCGAAGAGATGCTCGTGGACCGCGCTCAACTGCTCACCCTGAGCGCACCGGAGATGACGGTGCTCGTGGGCGGACTGCGCGTGCTGGGCGCCAATACCGCCGGCAGCAAGCACGGCGTGTTCACCGATCGCGTGGGCCAACTCACCAACGACTTCTTCGTGAACCTGCTGGACATGAGCATGGCCTGGGCACCGAAGTCCGGTGAAGAAGGCATCTACGGAAGTCACGACCGCAAGACGGGTGACCGCAAATGGACGGGCACCCGCGTGGACATGGTCTTCGGTTCCAACTCACAGTTGCGCGCCCTCGCCGAGGTGTACGCGCAGAGCGATGCGAAGGAGAAGTTCGTGAAGGACTTCGTGAAGTGCTGGGCGAAGGTGATGGACCTGGATCGGGTGTGACTTGGTCTGATCGCAGAACATAGGATCAAGCGGGAACGTGGTTCGGTAACGGGCCCCTTCTTTGCTTCCGAGCGCATCTGCTTCTGCGAATGCACCGCGTTTGCGGGCTACGGGAGTCCGGGCATGGCCGGTATTCGTTCGCTTGATTGATGGCGTTGGAAGGATCGAGCGCGTGAACGGAGAGTAGTTTCGCGGAGATGAAGCGAGTTCTCCTTTGCCTGTCCGTCTTCTATACGCTGTGCATTGCACTGCCCCTCTTCGCGCAGCCCGGCGTGTTGGACCCTTCGTTCGGCAACGCGGGCCGCGTTACACTGGGTGGATTGATGGTGGCGGATATGCAAGTACAACCGGACCAGCACATCGTGGTAGCGGGGTCCAGATTCGGCGCTGATAACGACATCGCGTTGGTTCGCTTGCTTCCGGATGGTGATCCGGACAATTCGTTCGGGGTGTTGGGTCTGGTGAATCGTGACCTGTTCGGTAACAACGACCGCGTTACCTCCTTGGCCATCCAACCCGATGGCAAGATCCTCGTCGGCGGTATCTCCGACGCTCCTTTCGTGGCCCGGTTCAACGCGAATGGTTCCGTGGATATGGCCTTCGGAACGAACGGGTATGTTTTCATGCCGCATCCGGTGTTGTTCAGCGTTGAGAATTGGGTGGTGGGTGTGCTGCCCGACGGTAAGATCATTTTGGCCGGGAGCGACTACCTACCACTGGACCTGGACGGAGGCGACTACATCGTGTTCGGTATGCTGCCCAACGGTGCTTTCGATCCCGCGTTCGGTACGGCCGGGGAGGTCAC
This sequence comes from Flavobacteriales bacterium, assembly GCA_031410075.1. GTDB lineage: Bacteria > Bacteroidota > Bacteroidia > Flavobacteriales_F > PHOS-HE28 > PHOS-HE28. Next base: position 815 of record JANNYL010000054.1, on the reverse strand, counting down.
GATAGACGGGGGGATAGCGGACCAGATCGAGGGACTTGTCGTTCAATCCGATGGCAAGTTCATCCTGTTGGGTACCAGCGAGGTGTTGGTGGGTGAGTTCGGGGGCACCCAGTTGAATGCAACGCTGATCCGTTGTGGAACGGAGGGAGGTCTGGACCGGCAGTTCGGAGATACAGGGGTCGTGTACATCCGACCGGATGCGGCTGCCAGCTACGTGAAGGCGAACAAGATCATCCCGGATGCCGAAGGTCGGATCATGATCTGCGGAGCCAACGATATTTTCGGTGTGGCCGGTATCGACCTGTTCGTCGCCCGATGCGCAGCGGATGGAACGCTCGATGCGTCCTTCGACACCGACGGTATCCTCAACGTCGATGCAGCTATTGCCCCAGGAGAGCCAAGCTCCATCGCATGGAACCCCCAGGGGGGCTTTTTGGTGAACGCCACGGAATCGCCCATACCCATCTTTTACGATACGATGGTGCTGGGCTTCGATGCCAACGGTGCCTTTGATGCTTACTTCGGAAATGCCGGAACGGTGGTCCTGGACTTGGGCACGGACTACGACCGCGCTCGTGCCATTGCTCTTCAGTCCGATGGCAAGATCCTATCGTGCTCCTACGAGAGCATTTTGGGTGGGTGTGATGTTGTGCGGTTGGGTGCACAGGGCCCGGTGGGTATTCCCGAAGTGCGGTCCGTTGTCTCGTCCTGAAAAAAGTTGACGGGTTAAAGGACTAAGTCCTGTGTTGGGTTTACAAGTTGAGGTTTGACCTGTGTGAGGTTGACAGTGCGATAGTAGTTCTTCCATCTGCGCT